>NZ_JAGHZH010000175.1:0-105909 GCF_017746885.1 Roseofilum sp. SBFL
ACACCATTGAGGTGATGGAAGACCTCTTAGTTGAGCGGTGTTTGACCTTGGCTAATTCTATGCACGAGCCAGTTCGTCATCTGACTCAATTTCATTGGTGGCCAGTGTGACTTTCTCTTTCCCATACTATCCGGATTTGGGATTATAGACCCCGCTACGGCAGCGATCGCTTTAACTGTAGGTTCTATATCAATGGGAAAAGGTAGTTCCAAGTATCCTAACGATGCAAGGATAGCGATCGCCAAAGTTGAAAAATACCCGTCCCCTTTTACTCGTAGCGGGTTTGGAGTTGACGGTATGATTAAACCTGACTTAGTGGAGTTTGGTGGAGACTTTATTTTAGAGCGCGATCGAATCGATTGCAATGACTCGGGGCCAGCCATAATAACCCTAAATAAAAACTTTCAAGGTTCCTCCCTATTTAAAGCTTATGTTGGTACGAGTTTTTCAGCCCCCCGCGTTGCCAACCTCGCTGCTAAACTTTTTACAAAGTTTCCCAATGCCTCATCAAACCTTATTCGATCCCTAATTGCCGACTCCGCTCAAATTCCTACCAATATGCCTTCTTCTCTAGATAAAGATTTAAGCAAGCAAAAAATTTATGGATACGGACAACCCAATTTTGAAAGGGCTGCTTACTCCACAGAAAATCAAGTATTGCTTGTAGAAGATCATCAAAGCCTATCTGTTGGCAATTATTGTATTTACGAAGTTCCAGCTTTACCGCGAGAGTTTGTAAAGACTAAAGGAACCAAAACTTTATCCGTTACCTTGGCATTCGATCCACCCACGCGCCATACAAGGGGAGATTCCTACCTCGGCATTACGATGGAATTTCATTTGTTTAAGAATGTTGCAAAGGAAAAACTTGCCCAAGCATTTACCGATGCTAAAAAAATCGATAATTCAGACTTTACAGAGATTTCCATAGCAGATCTAAAGAAACAATGTGGTAGTAGTATAGAAATCCCACTGTTACCTAATGCAACAACTAGGAAAAAAGGAACCCTGCCAAAAGGGCAACATCAGTTTAAAAGTATCAAATGGAAATATGAGGATCAACCCTTGTATTTAGTGGTGGCTTGTAACAAAAAGTGGGTCGATCCGGAAAAAAATCCAAGTCAGAGATACACTTTAGTTGTATCCATTGCTCATGCCAATCCGGAAGTTGATTTATATAACCGCATGAAATTAAAAATCCAAGGAAAAGCTTCTGAAAGAATCCGAATTTAGAATATTATTGTTCGCTCTCCCTACTTCCCCACAAGGCACTGTAAATGGGTTACTACTGAGTTTGCACTTCGTGGGCAAAGTTTTCCCAGCGCACAAACTCGAAGGGGCCAGCAATCGAACCCCATACCCTTTCACCCGTTTCTAGGTCGCGTCCGCGATCTAAACTAATCAGTCCAGAAGGACTAACTTCAAATTCACTGTCAAGATAAGTAGTTTTGCCGTTACGAACAACTACGCAACCTTTTCCCGGTTCTACTTTGGCTTTGAAACTCTTGCCTGTCCATTCGACTTGGAAGGTGCATCCCGACAATTTTTCGATTCGGTCTGCGGTGAGGTTTTGGAGGCGTTCGGGATGTCGAGATGCACCGTAGAATTCTTCTTCATGCAAAACTTTATGATTTTCGACCTCAATTTGATTATCCTTGAGAACAAAGTTGAGGACGCGGGTACGATAGGGTTGAGTGACATCTAGATGATAAGCTTGCTCTAGATATAAACTAATATTGCCCATGAGATCGAAGGGAAGCGGACGCATACAAACCCGAATATGAGCAAAAAAGGGTGGATTTTCAAAGGCTTGCTCTTGATTACTGAAGTCTGCGGCCATCCAGCGGGCGAAGGTGGTAATATCTGTAGAATGAGTCATAGGAATTAACCATTAATTATTAATTATTAACCATTGAAAAAATGGGACTGAGACTTGATGTCCAGAGTCGAGTTTATCTGAAATTTTTTTATCTTCAATTTCTCTGAGTCAAGAAACTAAGAGAGAGTGCAGAATAAAACCAGAGTTAGGATAGACCGAGAGCCGAATGCCATGAAGGATAAACCGTTTCAAGCCTTTAATCACCTGAGAGCAAAACAAGTTAAAGCCTTTCTCAAACTGGGCAAACAGGGGACGATCGCCGCAGGCAAGCGAATTTTAAAACAAAATGTTCTCTGTCGGCAAATTATTTTTCTTCTCAAAGGAGAAGTCCAGGTTTCCCTAGAGACTTCCAACGAGGAATACCTCCTATCGACTCTCCAAGCTCCTACCGTCTTGGAGGAAATCAGCTTTTTTAGTGGTGAACCGAGCTCTGCCTATGTTACGACTCTTACCCAGGTGAAGGTCATCGTGATTGACTTTGATGTTTTACATCAACAAGCCGTTGATGGCGATCGCCCTCTGGGGTTTGATTCCATTAAATATATAGCCCTTCACACTGGGGAGTCAGGAGTCGCCTCATCCTCTGGATACAAAGACACCGAGACGCGGGGATGACTCCCTATTGCCTATTGCCTGGATTACTCCACATTTTCCTAAAAGCAACCCATGCATTAAACTATATAGAACAGATATATTAAACTTCATTTGGATTAACCAAGCGAACGTGACTGCCACTTTATCAACCCCGATCGGTCAAACTCATCCAAACTCGTCCGCACGCAGTATTTGGAAAGGATTAATTGAAACCTACCGCGCCTACCTTCCCGTAACTGAAAGTACGCCTGTGGTTACCCTGTTAGAAGGTAACACACCTCTGATTCCTGTGCCGGCGATCGCTGCTCAAATCGGAAAACAGGTTCAAGTCTGGGTAAAATATGATGGCTTAAACCCCACCGGAAGCTTCAAAGACCGGGGGATGACGATGGCAGTCTCGAAAGCGAAAGAAGAAGGCTCGAAAGCCGTGATTTGTGCCAGTACTGGCAACACCTCGGCCGCTGCTGCTGCCTACGCTAAACGGGGAGGGTTAAAGGCATTTGTAATTATTCCTGAAGGCTATGTCGCTCTGGGTAAACTGGCCCAAGCCCTGCTTTATGGGGCAGAAGTTCTGGCCATTAAAGATAACTTCGACCAAGCATTGGCGATCGTACGTGAAGTTTCAGAAAAGTATCCGGTTACCTTGGTCAACTCCGTTAACCCCTATCGGCTCCAAGGACAAAAAACAGCAGCCTTTGAAGTTGTAGATGCATTAGGGGATGCTCCCGACTGGCTTTGTATTCCTGTAGGCAATGCAGGCAATATTACTGCCTATTGGATGGGTTTTTGTGAATATCATCAAGAAAAGAAGTGTAGTCAACTGCCAAAAATGATGGGCTTTCAAGCGGCGGGCGCGGCCCCCATTCTTGCTGGACACCCCATCGAACATCCAGAAACCCTCGCCACTGCGATTCGTATTGGGAACCCTGCCAGTTGGGATCGGGCAGTGGCAGCCCAAGAAGCCAGTGGTGGTCAATTCCAAGCCGTTACCGATGAAGACATTCTCAATGCCTATCGCCTGTTAGCCTCCGAAGAAGGTATTTTCTGCGAACCGGCTTCTGCCGCTTCGGTGGCTGGGTTATTGAAGGTGAAAGACCAAGTCCCAGAAGGAGCCAAAATTGTTTGTGTTCTCACTGGCAATGGTTTGAAAGACCCCGACACAGCGATTAACCATAGCCAAAATCCATGTCATCAAGGCATCGAACCCGATCTAAAATCTGTCGCTGCTGCCATGGGATTTTAAGGGAATAGGGAATAGGGAATAGGGAATAGGAAGTCCTCCCGTCTTCCCTATCCTCCTACTCACCAACGCAGAGCGTTAGAGCCAATTCCCGACCATGACAAAAGAGGCCCAGAAGAAAGGTTCACGAAAGCTTTTACTCTCTAGGAGTTTAAGCTGCGCCTGGCGAAGGGCTTCAGCTTTGCCAATACCCGGTTGACGCAAGTCTTCATAGAATTGGGCCATCAGTTGAGCAGCAACTCGATCGCGAACCGGCCAAAGACTGGCAATGGTGGAGCGGGCCCCAGATTTGACAGCAAATCCGGCTAAACCTAAAGCTGCGCGATCGTCTCCGGCGGCAGTATCGCAAGCACTCAAGACTAATAACTCTAGGTTATCTTTACTCCGGCGGCGGTCTTTGAGTACTTCGGATAATTCTCGCACATTTAATTGTCCATCCCATACCAGTAAAAAGGTATTTTCTTGAGTCGAGCCGAATTGTCCATGGGTAGCTAAGTGAACTACATTAGGATGGTCTCGTTTTAGTTTCTGTACCAATTTGTCTCGCGTAAAGGTTTGGTTGAGTAATTGAGTCGCCTGGATAGTATTGGAAATCTCTTGGACTTCATGTTTTACTTCTGGGAGAGCAGCAAATCCATCGATCGCCTCACTAATGCCACCCACAAGAGCTTCAATCTCTTGTTCTTGCAGTTGTTTTGCTGGTAGCAGTTGCAAACCTGGAGATAAGGCGATCGCATATTTCTCGATCAGATACTGTTGTCCGTCATGGAGGGCGGCTACAGGCACGCGCTGGAGGAGATCGTCAAGCACAAACACTAGGGTGTTGTGACCTTGTAATGCATTATCTTCTTCTGCGGGCCGAATCAACCAATCATAGATCTGTTGGGAGAGTTGTAATCGTTTAGTATTATCGGAGACCGGATGTAGGGTAGCCAAAAAGGTTTGGAACGTTTGGGTTGCCTCCTTTTGAGAAATGGAACGAGTGTAGTAACGGATGGGTTCGGATGCAGCAGAGACGAGGACGACGAGGCGATCGCGAAGCATAATCACGTACAGGAGAGCCGCATCGGGGTCAATGGCATCAATTTGTTGGGGTTTGGCCTCTAAACAAGCATCGTCAAAAAAGTCATCGAGTTCTGCCAATTGTAGGCTCTCAATGAGGTTGCGGACTTCCGCTAATTCGGTTTGACCGGGATGATTATCTAACAGGAGTTCGACTAATTCTCGGTAAACCGGTTCCACACTTTCGCGAAAGGAAAACTGAATCTCCCGATCAACCCCGACTAAGTCACCTCGCAATGCTTGCAGAGCATCAATGGCTTCTCGGTAAGCGGAGATCGCCTCTGTCTGATTTCCTTCTTGTTGCACTACCCGGCCTAAATTCCAAGCTGCTTGAGAAATAATGACATTGGCTTGCATTGCCTGACCCAGTGACAGAGATTGTTTGAGTAAATTTTTCCCTGCTGAGGTTTGTCCTTGTCGAGTATACAGTGCGCCCAATTGTTCTAGAGCATAAGCTTCGGCTGTGGCATCCTTCAAACTACGGGCATCTTGCACCGCACCCCCTAGAAGCTTGGCGACTTTGGACGGTGGTAGGATGGTTTCTGGCCGTTCAAGGGTATTTAAAGTATGGGTAAAGTTAACCGTTGCGTAGATGCTAGAGCGGCTGGCAGGCAATGTATCAATTTGCTTTTGGAGAGAAGTTGCAATTGTTTGGGTCTTTTTCTGCTCTCCAAGTTCTGTATACATTTGTAGGAGGTTAAGTTGTGCGTCTAACCGAGTCTTTCCATTCTTGGCCGTGCGGTCCGCTTGTTGATAATAATATAGAGCATCAGGGGTGTTGTTCTGGTCAGCGGCAATATTCCCTAAACTTAATAAAATTGGACTCAGTTCGCTGTCTGCGTTGATCTGTTCTGCGAGAATCAAAGCCTGATCTAGAATTTGGCGTGCATCGTTCCGATATCCATTCAGATGTAAGGCATTGCCCAAACTATGGAGTGTTTGAATTTTGAGCAGTGAATCATCAAGCTGATTGGTTTGTTGCGCGATCGCCTCAAGAGTATCATAGGCTCGGCCATAATACCCCAAACCATGCCAGACTCGCGCTTGGTTCAGTTGGCTCCCCACCACGCCTTGATGGTCTCTAGCTTCTTGGTAGTAGCTTTCTGCCATCTCCCAAGTGTCTAAAGCCTTTTGAGTTTGTCCCAAATAGAGAAAAAGATTGGCTTGCGTATTGAGGACTTGACCCCAAAGAAAGGCTTGTGGCTCAGGGTCAGACTCTAAGATCTCGATACTCTCTTCAATGGCTTCCTGGGCTGGTTCTGGACGGTCTAGTTTTTGATAAGCGGAGGCGAGATAACTTAAACTCAAGGCTTGATAGGCATCATCTCCTGCTCTCTCATAGCCCTGTGCTGCTTGCTTCCAAAGTTTAGCCGCATCTGCAAAGCGACCTAACTGATAGAGTTGACGACCTTGCTCCAGAGGAGTGGAGGTTTGGGCAGAGGGGACAGGAGTGCGATTGGGAACGATCGCGATCGCGCTTTGAACAGACAAAGCTAGACCGATGGTCACCAGTGCAATTAAAAGATAATTCCAGTAACGTCGTAATTTTCTGATCATAGTGTTCTGTTTAAGACGTAGTGTTGTTGAACACTTAGAAAATAGCTCATTTCCTCTGCCGATGGGAGGGGTCAGACCCCCCTTCCTTAAATCATCAATGCACTCCTCCACCCCTTTCTCTGTCTGGGACAGGGTTTAGAACCCAACGATTTAATTATTAAATTCTTCTATAGCGCTGCGCTTCGCGTTCGGAAGTGGAGAGTACGCATTTCGCAGTAATAGGCAATCTTTCCATCTCCGCGTCCCCCTATCCTCTTTTCTGACTATCGATACTTATATTTATGTTGTATATACATAGATATATCTTATCAACGAGAGGTTGACTTTAGTAGGGGATCATCTATTATGTAGATATAACGAATAAGCTAGTATCACACCATAAATAGATTCACCTAGCACTTAAGGCAGATTGAGGACATTAATGAGAAAAAGACCAGGACTAATCCGTGGGAACACTAGAGTCCTACGGGAAAAAGAACAAGTGACCTTAAGCAGTAAACAGCAAAAACAACAGGGAAACCGTATGGTTCAGGAGACTTCGCAACTGTTTGGAGAACAACCATCTAAGGAAAAGGAGCGATCGCCTCTTCCGAGGCATGAAAATGAAATCGTAACGGTGGGCGATGAGAACCTCACCATCACAGACATAGCTGAAGTTGCTCGCCAGGGGACTTTAGTTCAATTGTCGGATGCAGAAGAACTATTAGAACAAGTTAAGGCTGCTCACAACTATATAGAAGATGCGGTGGCTCAGAACAAAGCCATTTATGGAGTAACCACTGGTTTTGGTGGCATGGCGGATACCGTTATCTCCTCCCAAGAAGCAGCCGAACTGCAAAACAACTTGATTTGGTTCCTCAAGTCAGGAGCGGGAAAACCATTGCCCCTAGCCGATGTCCGAGCAGCAATGCTCTTACGGATGAACTCGCACCTTAAAGGAGCATCCGGGATTCGACTGAAACTGATTAAACGGATGGCTACCTTTCTCAATCAAGGGGTTACCCCCCACGTCTACGAGTACGGATCGATCGGAGCAAGTGGCGATCTAGTGCCCTTAGCTAGGATTACAGGCGCATTGATTGGTATTGATGACTCGTTTACAGTTGATTTTCAAGGGCAATCGATGCCGGCCCCTCAAGCCTTGCAAAACCTGGGGTTGAAACCGTTAATCTTACATCCAAAAGAAGGGCTAGCGATGACCAATGGCACATCGGTGATGACAGGTATTGCTGCTCTGTGCGTTCACGATGCCCAACAACTGTTAGCCTTAGCCATGGGGACTCATGCCCTCTTTGTGCAAGGATTAGCTGGAACCAATCAATCCTTTCATCCCTTTATCCATGACTTGAAACCTCATTCAGGTCAAAAGTGGGCTGCTGCTACGATGCTCGACCTTTTAGAAGGCTCCGTATTATCGCGAGACGAACGGCAAGAGCGGCAGCACTTTGAACGAGAGAATTTAATCCAAGACCGCTATTCCCTGCGCTGTTTACCTCAATATCTTGGCCCCATCGTGGATGGACTGAGGGAAATTGCGGGACAGGTTGAAGTAGAAATGAACTCGGTTACTGACAACCCCTTAATTGATGTTGATAATCAAACCACGTACCACTGTGGAAACTTTCTCGGTCAATATGTCGGTGTAGGGATGGATCGACTGCGCTATTATCTGGGACTTTTGGCTAAACACCTGGATACGCAGATTGCTCTTCTGGTTGCCCCAGAATTTAATAATGGTCTTCCCTCTTCGTTAGTTGGTAATACCGGCCGCAAAGTGAATATGGGCTTAAAAGGGTTGCAAATTACCGGCAATTCCCTAATGCCCCTCTTGACTTTTTTTGGCAATTCTATTGCAGACCGATTTCCCACCCATGCTGAACAGTTTAATCAGAATATTAACTCTCAGGGGTTTGCTTCTGCTAACTTAACCCGGCAAGCGATCTCCATTTCCCATCAGTATATGGCTGTGGCTCTGATGTTTGCTGTGCAGGGCGTGGATCAACGGACTTATAAAGTTGCCGGACATTACGATGCCAGGGAGTGTCTTTCTCCTGCAACTGAAAAGCTCTATAGTGCTGTCCGAGCCGTGGTGGATAAGCCTCCTTCAACTAGAAGACCGTACATCTGGAATGACTGCGAGCAATCACTCGATTATCACATCGCTTGTATAGCGGCAGATCTAGCACAAGGGGGTCTCATTTTGCAGTCCCTTCAAAATATGGGTTTGTCTTAAGGCTGATTAGGAAGTAGCTAGCTTTTCTAGATTCCACTCTAATGGGTTAGGTACAATTGTTTGGGTTACTACTGGTACCATATTTTTCTTTGCTAGAAAATAGTACAATAAGAATGGGTGGCTAAACAATAGTTCCCCTAATATTCTAACAAAGATGGACTGGTTCGCTGTGACATGGATCACTAAAGTGCTCCTAAACTCTGAATATCTACCTAAGCATTTTAACAACAAAGATGGGCTAGCCGTCTGTGACATGGATCACTAAAGTGCTCCTAAACTCTGAATATCCACCTAGCATTTTAACAACAAAGATGGGCTAGCCGTCTGTGATACAGATCACTAAACCATTCCCTTTTGCCAAACTTGTAAGTTTCAATATGATTCAATTTCTCTATTCATTGAATAATTCCTTGCACTCCGAGGAATTGGAAGTTGCTGCGCCTTGGGGAGTCGGCCCTTGTGGAAGTGGGAGTGGAGAATCACCAATCGGGAACAACAAACAAAAAGGGAACTCCCGACTCCCTAGCGCACAGCCTTCTCTCCATTCCCGAAATTTTTATCCTAAAAGACAACAGTCATGAACATTACAGAACATTTGGAACGCGATCACAAAATTTTTCCCCAGCGAGTCGCCCTACGGTTTGAAGGACAGGAATTTACCTATCAACATTTGGATGAGTTGGTCAATCGCATGGCCAATGGACTGAAGCACTTGGGTGTGGAAAAAGGCGATCGCGTGGCGTTATTTTTGCCCAATATCCCGGAATTTGTAGTTGCCTATCTGGGCAGTCTCAAGATCGGGGCAGTGGTGGTTTCGCTCAATGTAATGCTCAAACAGGACGAAGTACTCTTTATCCTCAATGACTGTGAAGCAAAAGCAATCGTTACCACTCAAGACTTGAGAGTGCAAATTGCGGCAGATGACCTTGCCCATCTCCAGCACATTTTAATTGCAGAAGGCAAAGCAGAGGAAGACGTGAGTTTGACCCGTTTACTCGCTCGCATGTCTCCTCATGCCAAGGCTCTCTCCATGCAGATTCAAGACCCAGCCGCTATTCTCTATACTTCAGGAACCACTGGACTCCCAAAAGGCGCAACCCTCTCCCATGGCAATGTAGTCTCCAATATGCACTCGGTGAAGCATAATTGCCAGATTCAGCCCCATGATAAGTTGCTGTTGTATTTACCCCTCTTCCACTGTTTTGGGCAAAATTTCATCCTCAATGGAGGACTCAATGCAGCAGCCACCATTGTCTTACAACGTCGCTTTGACCCAGAGAAACTGGTGGAAACCGTACAATATGAAGGCATTACCATGTTCTTTGGCGTACCCACAGTGTTTGCCAAGCTGCTGGACATGCAGTTGCCTCCCTTAGCCCTGAGAACCATCCGCTACTACTTTAGTGCAGCAGCAGTTCTGCCCGCTGAACTGACCAAACGGTGGCAGGAGCAATATGGCCAATGGGTGCATGAGGGCTATGGGTTAACCGAAACCTCACCATTCTCCTGCTATAACCACGATTGGCACTATAAATTGGGTTCCATTGGGATGCCCATTGACAATGTGGAAATGCAGGTCGTTGATGCCAAAGGTGAGACACTGCCCCCTGGTGAAGTTGGAGAATTGGTGATTCGCGGCCCGAATGTAATGCTGGGATATTTCAATAATCCCGAAGAGACAGCCAAAGTCTTAAAAGATGGATGGTTCCATTCTGGAGATTTAGGTCACATGGATGAAGATGGCTATTTCTACATTGTCGATCGCCTCAAAGACATGATTAATCGGTCTGGGTTCAAAATTTATCCAGCAGAAGTGGAACGAGTTCTTTACCAACACTCGGATGTGATGGAAGCAGCCGTCTATGGCGCTCCCCATCCTACCAAGGGAGAGGTAGTAAAAGCCAAGGTGCGCTTAAAAGCGGGGCGATCGCTGAAAGCCAAGGCATTGCAAGCATTTTGTGCCGATCGCATGGCCAAGTATAAAGTGCCCAGTTCCATTTCCTTTGTAGACAGTCTGCCCAAGAATGCTACGGGCAAGATTCTCAAACGAGTGTTGCGAGAAGAAGAACTCGCTCTCAAGAAGAAATAGGAAGTCAGGAGTAGGCAGTATTGCGATCATCAAATGCCGACTTCCTCCTCTATCCGATAACGTTATCCCTCAAAAAGCTAGTAATTAATGCAAGAAGAAAATCATGGGAAAAGAAATTTTTGACGATGATTCGAGTGTGGCAAAAACTATCGCCCCTCTCTCAGAACCCTGCATAGAAGACAAAGAACAATTGGATCAAACAGAATGCCGGATATCTGTAGCACAAGCGGTTGTAAAAATGCTGGAACTGTTTGATATAAAAAAAGCTTTTGGGGTTTCTGGTGGTGCGATCGCTCCAGTTTGGAATGCTTTAGAACAAAGTTCGATTCAAGTATTCCATTTCCGTCATGAAGCAGGAGCTGCATTTGCTGCAACAGAAGCCTATTTTGTCAATAGTGAAACCGTTGTGGTGTTTACAACTACTGGCCCTGGACTAACAAATGCTTTAACAGGGTTATTTACCGCTCGATCAGAGGGAGCAAAAGTGATCCTAATTTCTCCTTGCACATCTGCTGCTCAACGAGACCAATTTGCGTTTCAAGAAACCAGTCTTAGCACCATGCCTTCCGACTTTTTTAGTACAGGTACTTTGTTTGACTTTGCTACCATTCTTGAATCTGAGGCTCAATTGCCCATGATCCAAACCAAGTTCGCTAAAGGGTTGGCTCACTCAGATGGCTTTGTTGCTCATATCAGTATTCCCATGGCAGTTGAATCCCATTTAACTGATATCTCCTTACCCCAGATCAAAACGGCTTACTCAACAGTTAGGGCCCGCAAAAGAGAGATTGCCCATTGTGCAAAGTTATTACGTGAAAAGTCTTTTGCCATTTGGCTCGGCTTTGGAGCGCGGGGAGCTACTAAACAGATTCGCAAACTGGCTGAACGTATGGATGCTCCCGTGATCTGTTCCCCTCGCGCAAAAGGGATTTTTCCTGAAGATCATCCTCTCTTTCTTGGAGTCAGTGGGTTTGGCGGACATTCCTCTGTCCTCACCTATATGCAAGAGTATCTTCCTAAGCATGTATTAGTTTTGGGAACGCACTTGGGAGAATTTACTTCATTCTGGAGTCCAACTATGGTGCCACAGGAGGGATTTATCCAAGTAGATAGCAACCCCTCAGATGCTTATTCTAATTCTGCCAAATGCCTGGCAGCCATCCAGTCTGATGTCAAAGTATTTCTGAAGCAGTTACTTGAGGCTTTACCCAAAAAGACTGTTGAGTCAACACCCGTATCTTTGCCTCGGCCAGAGTATCTTGTTCCGATGAACCCCCAGTCTAGTGGCCTTGTGCGACCCCAAGTGCTGATGCAGGCCATTCAGAACATCATTGTGGATGGCAGCGATGCTGTAGTGATGACGGAAGCTGGCAGTTCTTTTGCTTGGGGGACTCACACCTTACGTTTCAAAGAGCCAGGTCGCTATCGAGTCAGTATGAACTTTGGTTCGATGGGTCATGCAGTAACAGGAGTTGTAGGTGCAGCTTTGGCCTTGCAAGACGAGACGGACTCAGCACGTAAGGCAGTCGCCATTGTCGGAGATGGTGCCATGCTGATGAATAGTGAGGTAAATACGGCTGTCACATATCAGATTCCTGCGGTCTGGATTGTTCTTAACAATAGAAACTACAACTTGTGTGATCAAGGAATGAAGGCCTTGGGATTCAAGAACGTTGATGCGGGAATGACGCAAACCGATTTTGCACTCGTTGCTCGTGGCATGGGAGCCAAGGGGGTTCGCATTACCCAAGAGACCGAGATTGAGAAGATTTTGGCAGAAGCAATGAAAGCGACAGAGCCTTTCGTAATTGATGTAGAGATTGACCCCACAGTACCTGCTCCCCTTGGAGAACGAGTGAAGAGTTTGATGGCTCAAGGGGCACGGGAATCCAAAGGACTTCCGTCCTAGCCCTTTCATTCTGTAGGTTGGGTAAAGAGAATTTTACCTGACAATATCAACCCAATCGACACAAATCCCCCCAATTTTACAGCTACTGATAATGTATTCAATTAAGGAGACAAATCATCTTGAAATCTGTAGGAATTCGTTCTATCTCTGTCAAATTCCCGAGTGTTATTCGCACCAATAATTACTTTCGAGAACAGTATCCAGAGTTGGTTTCGAGTGCAGAAGAAAGAAGTTTAGCTCGAGCTTTTTCTGCCGATCGCTCAACAGCTCTAAGCAATGATTTTGATCGAGCAATGGCTCCCTATCTATCCGATCCCTTTCGAGGTGCTGTCGAACGGCGAGTATTGGGAGAAGGAGAATCCCCATTAACCTTAGAGTATGGTGCTGCTGTAAATGCACTAGAGGCAGCCAAATTGCAGCCGGAAGAGATCGATCTAATGATCGTCGCTTCATTTATGTCGGAAAATTATGTTCCTCCTGGTAATGCCGCCTACTTGCACAAACAATTAGGATTACAATGTCCGGCTTGGAATCTTGAATCTGCCTGTTCAAGTGGATTAATTATCCTCGAAACAGCTTGTGCGATGGTTAATTCAGGTAACTACAAAAATGTGTTGGTTGTTGTATCCAATACCTATTCTCGCGTTTCCCCAGAAGATGATACGGTTTCTTGGTTTATTGGAGATGGAGCAGGGGCAATGGTTGTCAGTCACCTCAAAGAAAATCAAGGAATGTTGGGAATTAAAGTGGTCGATACAGCTCGAACTTGTGGTGCTTTCCAACACCTCATTACAGTTGATAACGAGGGAAACCCCAAAGTGATTATGAAAACCAACAAAGAAGGAGGAAAGAAGATTCGGGAAACGGGTACCGAATATATTCTCTCATGTTGTAGAGGAGCTGCCGTTGCCGCAGGTGTGAGTTTGCAGGAGATCAATTTCTTTGCCTTCAATACTCCCTTAGCTTGGTATGCAGACTTATGTATTTGGACATTAGGACTCGATCCAGACCGCACGATTAACCTCTATCCTCAATATGCCAATATTGGGGCTGTTTTACCAATTGCTAATTTGTATCATGGAGCGCAGACTGGAAAAATCAAGGAAAACGATTTAGTTCTGATTTACACGATTGGATCGGCTTCTACAGCAGGGGCAATGGTCATGCGTTGGGGAGATGTTGCACTCGGCGCTGCACCTGTTCCCTCACCAAGTTCTGTCCAGAAAGTGGCGGTAGCCGTTTAATCTGAATCTCTGTTAGGTGCGTTATAAGAGTCTATTTAATACTTATCTCTGTTTAACAGACGTACCCTTTTCATTCTTCCCTAAATAAACGTGTCTTTTTTTCGGTTTTTTATCCAATTAAAGGAGTTGTCATTATGTTGAATCAATCCGTAGGAATTCGTTCATTAGCGATTAGCCTTCCAAGTGGAGTTCGCACCAACGATTTTTGGCGCAAAAATTATCCAAACTTAGTCCAGCAAGCAGAACAACTGACTTTAGCGAAAGCCTTTGCTCCTGAAAAATCAGATTCTAACGAAGCTAATCTTTGGATCGAAGAGATGATCCCCTATTTATCCGATCCATTTCGAGGTTGCGTGGAACGCCGAGTAATTAGTAGTGGAGAAGATGTTCTAACCTTGGGATATCAGGCTGCTTGCCAAGCCCTTGAAGCAGCAGATCTGACTGCGGAAGATATAGATTTAGCTATTGTCAACACGATGATGCCTAAAGGAATCATCGTAGGCGATGCAGCCTTTTTTGCTGGCAAACTTGGGCTACACTGTCCTGCTTGGAATATAGAATCAGCTTGTTCTGCTGCAATGGTTGCCCTTCAGACAGCCTATGCTCAAGTGCGTTCTGGAGAGTGCCGTAATGTTTTAGTAATTACTTCTGCTGCTTACAGTGATTTTCTTGTTCCCAATGATACTCTTTCATTTTTGATGGGTGATGGTGCCAGTGCTTTTATCGTCAGTGAAGTGAACACTAATTACGGAATCCTTGGCAGCAAAATTCTCAATACTAGTGAAACTTGGGGGGGATTTGATGTTCACATCTTGAATGATCGTGGCAAAGTGCAAATGCAAATGCAACCAACAGAGAATGCAGGAGCTGTACAGCAGTCTGTCAATAAACATTTTTGTACCTGCTGTGAAGGTGCTGCTACTGCTGCGGGAGTTACACTTGACAAAATTAATTTTTTTGTGTTCCATGCTCCTATGGCTTGGTATGTCAAGTCTTGCACCCGCGCTCTTGGTATTGATCCAACTCAGACAATCAACCTTAACCCATATCTGGGTAATATTGGCCCTGTGTTACCGCCAATGTACTTATACTTTGCTGCTCAGGCTGGTCGCATTCATGAAAACGACTTAGTGCTCCTCTATGCTATTGGTTATTCTGGAAATAGTACTGCATTCGTCATGCGCTGGGGCGATGTGGCGTTAGGCTCACTCCCCAAAAACTCAGACAAAATCCTCCAGGCAGCTCGTAGCCAAGCTCCTATGGCGGTAGTTACCTAATATCAGCTTTTTTAGGGTGCGTCAGTAGATACTGCCTTGGATATAGAAGAAACTCGGTTTCTAGCGCCTGTTCCCTAAACGGAGTCGAAGGGAGCGCAACAACGAATCATCATTAATGGTTACGGGCAAACCCCCTGATGATTGCTCCCACGGAAATAGCGTACTGGCTTTGACCAGTCTACATACAGCTCCATCGTGCCATCGGGCAGCCGTCGGGCTGCATTAGCCTCGATAATCGGAGGTACGGGTTGAGGTCGTTGTCTCGCTGTTCTGTCCATGTAGGGAGCAGGGTCTCGGATATCATGCCAGGTGGTTACGCCAGAACGTCTGATGCGGGGATTTTCTGGCGTTCCTCCCCGTCCACTGACGACAAAACGACTATCGCCCACCGCATCGCACCCTTGAACGATGATGGTCTCTGGGTCAATTACTTCTGATTCTAATTCGGTATCTTGTTCGGTAGGATTGACATTGAGGTTAGAAATGGTGACTGTCCCACTGAGTCCAAACTGGGAACTAGCCGTAATATCGCTCAACGGGGTTAAGTCTTCCCGGAATTCTAAGCCCAAGATACTGTTACTAATAATATTAATATTGCCTCCATTTCCTTCAAACGCATTGGCAACGATATCACTGTTTTCTTCAGAAATGGCAAACACAAAGGGACTGTTAATCGTAATATCCCCTCCATTGCCTGCACCTCCAGCTTCCGTAGAAATCAACCCACCATTGCGCAAGAGGAGAACATCGCCCACTCTTAGCTCAATGTTGCCCCCTTCACCCGAAGCCGTTTCTGCCGTTAACCGTCCGCGATCGCGTAACTCTAGGCGATCGGCTTGCAATTGTAAGTCCCCCGCATTGCCAGTGCCTTCATTCCGAACCGTGATTTCTCCCTCATTCAGCAGTTGTACCTGGTTGCCTTGAATCGTAATTTGCCCCGCATTTCCTGATATCTCTTCCCCTTCATTAGTTAAAGCACCCGCAGAAATTAAGCCTTCCCGTTGAATGAGCAGTACATCAGAAACCGTCAGATCAATATCTCCCCCTTGTCCTAGGGCAGTGGTAGCGGTAACTTTCCCTTGATCGCTTAATTCTAGACGTACCGCTTGAATTGTCAGGTCTCCCGCATTTCCGGTTCCGTTGTTGCGAACCGTGATTTCCCCTTCATTGAGCAGTTGAATCAGATTAGCATTAATCGTAATATTGCCAGAATCGGCGGACAAGGCTTGACTTTGCACCCCGACTTCTCCCACTTCTGTGGAAATTAAGCCTCTATTGCTGATTAACAGCATATCCCCAACTTGCAAGTCAATCTTACCACCTCCACCAGAAGCAGTTGCTGTAGTAATTTCTCCTTTGTTTATGACCTCAATACGGTTGGCTTGAATCTGGAGGTTACCTGCTGTGCCAGTGCCTGGATTACCTACACCGATTCTTGCTCCATTAGAAATAGTTAAATGAGGGGTGTTAATGGTCAAACTACCTGCATCCCCAGAAGGACGATCTGGGACTCCCAAAGCTTGACGAAACACTTCTGGGAAAATCCGAGCATCTGATACAATTTCAGCTCGCAGTTCCCCTTCCTCTGTTTTTCCATTACCATTGACTTCTATAGAATGACTGGCATTGATAATGAGGCTTCCTGCCGATCCTTGAGCCAAAGTTGAAGTGCTGATAGTTGCTCCATCTTGGACAACTAATCTAGATGTGTCGACCGATATTTTTCCTGCATTTCCTTCTCTAATTGCTCCACTACCGATACTTGCTGGTCTCAAGCTTTGAGGGACAAATCCACTTAATACTATCAAATCAGAATTTATAGTAATATCTCCACCTTGTCCAGCACTTAAACTGCTAGTAGAAATTTGCCCTCCATCTAAAGCTACAATATCTTGAGCATCAATCGTGATATTCCCGGCATTACCTTCTCCTGCTGTCACAGCAACCAAACTACTGAAAATATTTGGATTGTCACTGGCAAAACCATTCACTTCTACCCTATCAGCCGCACTGACCGATACATCCCCTCCATCCCCACTGCCATAGGTTTTATTATGTATAATTCCTCCTCCTGATAGCAACAGGTTCCCCGTAGAAATACTGGTTTGCCCTCCTGCTCCCTCACTTACCGTTTCATTAAATAAGAGACTCGGAAACATCTGTTCTGCATCAGTTCCACTGACTTCCAACACCTCACTCGCATTCACCGTTAAGTCACCCACAGGACTTGAACCCCTATTCTGAATCAATCCTACTGACCCTCCTGTGAGGCGCACTTGCCGTCCCACCATCTCAATGGAACCGCGTCCTAACCCACTGGCATCCACTGCGGCCTGTTGTGATAAAGTAATGTCCCCAAAACGTTCTACTCCCTCATATCCCAATCGCCATCCTCTCTCTACAGAGGTTAGACTCACTTGTCCTTCACCCACCCCCGCTAGAGCAATATGTCCTTCGGGCGCTCTAACTACTCCCCCAACTAAGTTCACTTCTCCCCCAATTAAGGCTAAAGTATTTCCCGAACTTACCTCCAACCCAGGATTGGCCTCGCTGCGGTCTACTGGAGAGGTCCGAATACTTCTAATCGTCAACCCATGTCCTTCTCCTTCCACCTGAATGGGAGCTGGATTATCAATATTAAAATTTAACCCAATCGGAGAATTGATGGTCAACAACGGTTCCTCGCTAGGGTCGTTCGTATTGAACACTACCCCATCATTAAAGATAATCTGATTGGCTGTTGTCCCAATAAACGACCCACCCAACCTCAACTGCGCTCCCGAACCAAATCGAATTCCTGCCGGATTAATCAGGAATAGATTTGCTGTTCCTTGGGCTTCAATCAACCCATTAATAAAGGATTGATTCCCCCCAGTCACCCGACTAAAGATATTTTGAATATTAGGACTATTCAGGAACACTGCCGAACCCCCAAAAGGAACTGAGAACTCCCGGAAACTATGAAACAAATTCTGTCCCGCAGTCGTTCCCCCATCAATCATAAAATGGGGATTTCCATTTACCCTCGTTCCCAATGAGCCATCAGGAACTACCTGAGCGAAGGTGGGTGAAGCAGTAAAGGAAAAAGTCACAGCAACCAGTGTCGTTGAGAGAGTGAGCCAAGTCCGTTGCATAGCTATGCTCCAGGTGAAACGCTTTGCCTCGAACCTATCTCTAGATAGCCTGATTGTCAAGTAAATAATTAACCTTTATTAAGTATTAATAACACCAATCTTCTTCATTCCTCTCGTTGTTGTCCTCCCAATCCGTAAAGTTGGGAAAGGCAGCTTTAGTAGACGACTACTGGTTTCTTGGGGTTTTAATTCTCTGGAGAATAATACCTTATCTAATATTTATCTATCAATTGAGTTTGATTTTTTTAGATTTTCTGAGATAGAAAAAGATTGTAAAAAAAAGAATTTACTGCTAGACTACACTCGATCCCACTGGCCCTGAGCGGAGTCGAAGGGAGGGGGATAACGCACCAAAAAGTATCCTGGTTATAATTTATGCTTAATCGAGTTCAATTTAGCCGTAAAATAGGTCTTTTTTTAGCAACTGTGGTGCTATTAGAGGTCAGTCCAAGACCAGTTCTTGCTTATCGGAAATCTAGTCCAATGATTGCAGATGCGATCGCTCTAACTGAGTCTCCTGCCTCCCCCTTACCCCTGGATTCTCGAGGCATAAAAATTAGCCAGCGCATTACCCCTCCCATCCCTCAACCGCCACTGCCGAGTGAACCGCTACCCCTTCTAGAAGAGATCCTGATTCCTCCTGAATCTCCAGAAGACTCAGAAATCATACCGTCGGAAGGAGAAAGTAATTTTTGGATTGAGAGATTTGAAATTGAGGGGAATACAGTCTTTAGTAATGAGGAATTAACAGAAGCGCTTGCCTCTTTTCTCCAGCAAGAGTTAACCTTGGTTGAACTGTTAAAAATCCGATCAGTTATTGCTGAACTTTATAGCCGTGAGGGTTACATTTCTTCTGGAGCGATTTTTCCTCTACAGAGAATAACTGATGGGACGCTAAAAATTCAGGTTATTGAAGGCAGTTTAGAATCGATTGAAGTCATTGGAGTGCGTCGCCTCAGTTCTAACTATATTCGTAGTCGCCTCGCTTTGGTGGGTTCCCCTCCACTAAATATCAACCGCGTATTAGAAGGGATGCAACTGTTGCGCTTCGATCCTCTCATAGAGAGCATTACCGGCGAACTGCAAGCGGGGAGTAGCCCACAAACCCGCATATTGGTGGTCACGGTTACGGAAGCTGATAGTTTTACGATTACTACTAATCTGGATAATGCTCGCGTTCCTAGTGTGGGTACGTTTCGCCGACAATTGCTGATCGAGGAAGGCAACTTAACGGGTTTGGGGGATAAAATTCTCAGTATTTATACGAATACAGATGGCAGCAATATTTTTGATTTTAACTATACCTTGCCCTTGAATGCTAGCAATGGAACCTTGAGTGCTGGGTTTGGCATTAGTCGTAGCCGTGTGATTACAGAGCCTTTCGATCGCCTGGGGATCACTTCTGCCTCTAACTACTATAGAGTCAGTTATCGCCAGCCGCTTATTCGGACGACTCGACAAGAACTTGCTCTAGGATTGACGTTTTCTTGGCAAGATAGTCAAACGGAATTAGAGCTGGATGATATTGGGCCTTTTCCCCTTTCTCCTGGAGCTGACGATCGCGGTAGCACCCGTATTGCTGCTCTGCGATTTTTTCAGGAATGGACAACCCGGAGCGAACGGGATGTTGTCAGTTTGCGATCGCAATTTAGTTTCGGTTTAAATCAACTCTTTAATGCCAGCCGTAACGAAGCTCCTCCTGACAGTAATTTTTACACTTGGCGGGGACAAGGACAGTGGGTGCATTTATTGGCTCCTGATATGCTATCGATTGTTCGTACCGATATCCAACTAGCCGATCGCCCTCTGGTTCCTTTGGAGCAAATGGGATTAGGTGGAGTAGACACTGTGCGTGGATATCGTCAAGAAACTCTACTGACGGATAATGGAGCTTTATTCTCAGCAGAAGTGCAACTGCCTGTGGTGCGAGTTCCCAGAGTCCAAGGGATTTTACATCTGATTCCCTTTATTGATCTTGGAGTTGGCTGGAATGAACAGGATTTAGATCTCGAAGAAAACTTCTTAGCTGGAACGGGTTTAGGATTATCTTGGCGGATGAGCGATCGCTTCATCGCTCGAGTAGACTGGGGTATCCCCCTAACTTCCCTTTCCTCTGACGGCGAGAGTTGGCAAGAAAATGGCGTTTATTTTTCTATCCTCACGAATTTTTAAAATTTCATGGAACCCTAGGCTTCTTGTACGAGAACATAGGGTTGGACAATAAGAGCCTCAAACTGTTGATCTTCAACACGCTCCCAATGATTTAATTGTTCAAGGGTGGGTTTAGCGATCAATTGTTCGCTAATCCAGTGTTGTACGGAAGTGAGTTGATCCGTGGCGATCGCCACTCCGACATCGACTAAATCTAATCCTTGAGTCACCACTACCACATTATCCCTAGCAATATGAGGCTTGAGCCATTGCCATTGTGCGCGATCGATTTCTTGCGCGAGACGTTCCCTAATGTCTTCCATATTTGAGGTTATCTATTCTAATTTTGCACCTGCTTATTCTACCGTCCTAAGTCGTGGAGTGCATGGATAGCATCTTTACAGACTTCAGTCATTCGCTCTAACTCTGCTCGTTTCGTTGTTTTTGGAGGATCGATCAAAGAGCCAATACGGACGGTAATCGGAACAGAGCGCGGGAGAGGAGTCTCTTTAACGAGGATGTTTTCCGTACCCCATAAACTAATCGGTAATAGGGGCGCTCCAGCTTTAGCCGCAATCATAGCTGCGCCTAATTTCGGCACACTAATGCGACCGTCTTTAGTCCGAGTGCCTTGTAAAAATAATCCTGTCGCCCACCCTTCTTCTAAAGCAGATAGGGCATTACGAATAGCACTGCGATCGGCGGCTGCCCGTTCAACGGGATAGGCTCCATATAAGCGGATAGCTTGTTTTAATACGGGAACTTTAAATAATTCTTCCTTGGCCATAAAAGCGACCGGTCGACGCACACAGTTGGAGAGAATGGGCGGATCGAAATAACTGGCATGGTTACTGACAATGACTAACGGCCCCTCCTGGGGAACATTTTCCGCCCCATAAATCTGGCCTTGAAAATACACATGCAGCATGGGACTGACCACAGACCACTTGAAGATGTGGTAAAGAATAAGACTTTTCAAGGGTTCGCGGTTTTGAGTCATGGTTTTGAGAACGAATCGGGATAGGGAAGAAAAGGTTTAGAGATTTTATCAAACTGAGCAGCTCTTTAGGGTTTTACTTTGATTAATTTATTGAGTCTAAGCTGATGGGAGGGACTTAACAGCGCTTGCCAGGCGAGCAGGACAACACCGAGGGTTCCTAATGCACTTCCAGAGGCGATCGCAAAGATAATGATAATTTGATACCGCACTGCATCTAAGGGACTAGCTCCAGCTAAAATTTGACCGGTCATCATCCCTGGCAAATTGACCACTCCCATCACCATCATCGAGTTAATGATCGGAATCATGCCGCGCCTAACGGCTTGTTTGACTTCGGCATGGGTGGCTTCCCATCGGGTTGCTCCTAAGCTCAGAAGAGTTTCAATTTTGCCCTGATTCGTCACTAAACTCTCCATAAATTGCTCTAATCCTAAGGACACTCCATTCAAAGCATTACCTAAAATCATACCCAATAGGGGAATTAAATATTGGGGATCGTACCAGGGATTGACTTGAATTACAGCCAGGATAGAGAATTGGGTAATGAAGAACGCAGCCACCAAAATGGAGAGGAAGGAGCGCCAATAGATACCCACAAAGCGCCTTGAGGTGCGGTTAACGCCAGACATTCCCGCGATGCTGGTCATCAGGATAGCCAGCAGTAAAATGGCGATCGGATTCGATAAGGAAAATAGCCAATTGAGGACATATCCAATTAACAATAATTGGACGACCATGCGAATCGTGGCGATCGCTAAGGTTTTCTCTAATCCTAACCGCAAACCCACCGATAATCCCATATTGATGAGAATTAATAGGGATGAACTGACCAATTGAATCTCACTAATCGAAATCGTGCTCTTGGACATGAATTCTTACCACTTCATCATCGGTAATGGGTTAAGGAGATTGTGCTTAAATTCTTCTTTAGTTAATCGCAATAAGTTTTGATGAAATCCAAGATTAGGAAAGGTTTTAAAGACTTCTTTAATATAAATTCTCGGTAAACCAAACGACCGCCACCCCTGAGACACATCCACCCAATCTCCTTTTCTAAACACTTCCACTAACGGATACTCGCAGTTACGAACACGGGTGAATTTGTGGTGTAAATCGATCATGAGCGAAATTTCCGTTGACCATGACTCCTTACCTTGATTTTTGAGGTAAGTTTTAGCTAATTCAATCGATGGCGGTAAATAGTCCACCGTATCATCCGGCCAAATCCCCAGATCGTGAAAACAGCCAGCAATAATCAACTTTTCTCGATCGTCCTCCTGGCAATTATGAAAAATAAAGCAGAAATTCAATACTCGATAGACATGGTTTTTATATGGCTCGTATTGACTGCCGATCGCGGATTTCCACTCTCCGAGAATGGATTCTAATAGGGGGATATGGGTTTCTATGCACATAAAGTGTACTAAAAGTTTTTCATCGCCCGTTGAATTTGCCGTTGATCGTCACGGCGTTTGATGTCTTCTCGTTTATCATGGAGTTTTTTCCCTCGACCTAAACCGACGGCTACTTTAACCCATCCTTCTTTTAAGTAAAGCTTGAGGGGAATTAAGGTTAAGCCTTTCTGTTCCACTTTACCGATGAGTTTACGAATTTCCTCTTTATGTAATAACAACCGGCGGGTTCGTAAGGGGTCATGGTTAAAGTAATTCCCTGTGGTTTTGTGGGGAGAAATATGCACATTGAGTAAGACGGCTTCTTGATTACGAATTAACACGTAGCCATCCCGAAGATTAACCCGTCCTTCGCGAATCGATTTGACTTCGGTTCCCCGCAGTTCAATTCCGGCTTCATAGGTTTCTAATATTTCATATAAGTATCGTGCTTGCCGGTTATCGCTTAAGATTTTATGTCCACTGCCTGTTTTAGCCATAGTTTTTCCTCGACATACATTATTTTCCAACCGTTCCATCCCCGTGAATCCCCCTTGGGAAGGGAGGCTTTTTCTACGAGTTTATCCCTCTAAATTCCTTTTAGACAGCCTACTTTTCTCTATTGGCTCTCTTTGTAAGGGGGATGGGGTAGAGCGAGATGAAATGTGCTATACCTTACTCTTTACTCAACGACAATACACCATTCATAGAGATCGTAGGTGACACAATGGTTAAGAATCAAGGGATCTTGCTCGACGATTGCCTCTGCTTCTTCCCAAGATTTGGCTTCAAATACTAACATGCCACCGCCTCGTCTGCGCCAATATCCACTCCGCGCTTTATATCCTTTATTCACGAGGTCTTGAACAAAGGCTTTGTGGGCGGGAACATACCGATCGAATGTCGCTTTATCGACGATTCCAGATTCGATTTTGGCAAACCAAGGCATGATCGAAGAAGGATTATGAATTTTTGGGTGATTCTTTTTTATTTTAGCGATGAATAGCAAAATGGAGCGTTTTTTTGTGGCTCTTGTGGTTCCCTCTGGGTTTCAGGAGGAAGTGGAGCAGATTAAGCAGGAGTTTAGCGATCGCTACCAGAGTCGCAAAGCCTTTAATACTCCTGCCCATATTACCCTACAACCGCCGTTTGAGTGGGAACCTGGCAACATCCAACAGGTGGAAGAGTCCTTAGAAGATTTTGTCGGTAATGCTTTCCCCATCCCCATTCAACTGGACGAGTTCGCGGCCTTTCCCCCCAAGGTCATCTATATCAATGTGGTCAAAACCCCTGAACTGATGGCCCTGCAATCTGCCTTGATCCGCCATCTTCAAACCACCCTCCCCTCCATCAAACGGCCCTCCCATCCCTCCTTTACCCCCCATGTCACCGTTGCCTTTCGGGACTTAACCCCCAAGAACTTCCGCCAGGCTTGGCCCAATTTTGAGCATCGTTCGTTTCAAGGTGAGTTATCGCCTCTAGTCTGACCCTCCTACGCCATAACGGTCAACGTTGGCAGTTGTTTGATGAGTTTCCCTTACCCGAAGAAATATAAAGTTTTGTTACGAATACTGGACATTTTGCAAAACCGTATATTAGACTACAGAAAGTTAAAGATAAATCGTTCATCTTACTTTACTTCGTTTGTCGAGTAAGACGGAAGTAAGGAGAAATCCTGAAGGAACGCGCCTCTGTTAACGATGAAACAAAGCGAGTTTGATTATCTTAGGAGGCGAAAGCTATGGAACTTTGTTATCGCGGACTTACCTATAATTACAATCCCCCCACTATCGAAATGGGAGAGGAAAAGGTTGGTGGAACCTATCGCGGTTTAGAATGGCGGTTCCGCAACATCAAGAAAGCACCAGTGATGCAGACCAACCTGGATCTCAAATATCGTGGACTAAGGTATCATGTCGGCAGTGAAGTGAAAGCACCGCAAGCTATTCCAGAGGTGGCACCAGTTACCCCAGTGGTTGCTGCGGCAGCATCGATGGCTGGATCGGTAGCGGAAACAGCCAGAGCTTTAATGATTTCTCGCGATCGCAGCATCAAAATCCGTCAACAAGCCATGCTCGGCCGTTTAGCCACAGAAGTAGGTTTAACTGCTGATTCTGGAAAATATTGGAGCCGCATTCAAGGTAAAATCCAACCCACATTCCGGGTGAACTATGAGCATCATGTAGGTTCCTACAGCTAGAAACGCTGTTTTAGATTAGCTCTTAGTTGGTATATTTTGAGTATCGTCTCCCTCCAAGGCTCTTGGAGGGAGCTTTTTAGGATTTATCCCTCTTTTGTAACTGTGCGGAATCAAGTAGGAATTATAGTGAATTCGATGAGCTAGTAAGGGCTTACCTCAAGGCTTGCCAGAAGAGTACTCCCAAGGGGGTCTCTATCAGCAAGCAAGGCAATCGGCTCTACCTCCGGTTCAAGACAGCGACAAAGCCTGCTACAGCTAACAATTCCTGTAACGAGTCATTTACCCGTGATGGTTGCGTCAATGCTCTAGCGAAAGCCTTAGCAGTCTTTGACAAGCTCAAAGAAACTGAAACAGAGTCTGAATTCTGGGAATGGTATGAGTCAGAAATCAGGGAAGATGTATCTCTTGAGAATGACATCATAACCATTGGCGATGCCATTGAGATTGTGAAAAACAACTATCTCAATGGTTTTGACAAGTGCGGTAGAGATAGAAGTGATAAGAAGCTTAAGACTAATACTTTGGCCAACTATCACTTAACTTACAGAAAACACTTTGATAAGCTCAACCCTAGGCTTAGGCTGACTGGGGAAAACATCATCTCTGAACTGACCCGTAACTGGGGTCAGTTGATTGTCTCAATTTCTGGCTCCCAAACTCTTTGCTCCAAAGGGTTCAAAAATGCCTATACAGGAGTCGTGAAGCTTCTCAGGGACACCAAGCTAACCCCAGAGTTGGACTATGAATGACAAATACGACAAACACCAGACCACCAGGAAGCAAGTCAATCTTCTCATGACTGATATCTCCGAGAAATCAGAGAACCAACGCCTAAAAGAGAAACTTGCTAGAGCAAAAGAAACCCTCCTGTTCCTGAAGAAGGAAAACGCTCGGCTCAACGAACTCCTGGGAGGCAATAACGACCTCCCAAGGATTGGCAGCTCAACTAAAAAAGAGTAGCGGACATAAACAGCAAAGAACCCCCAACTGGGGGTTTTCTTTTTACCTCATCCACCCTAGCCACTTTAGTCAAAGGGTTCCCTTCAGCTCATGCTTCGCCCTTGACCCCTTTTACTAAAGTGGCTACTACTCCGTTATCGGGTGCTTCGGCAGGGGAATGTCTATTTTTTTGAAAGCAAGACCTAAAACTCCTCCAGAGTCTTACAGCGCGAAGCGCTGTATATCTTCTTTGGTTACCCTAGTTGGGTCTCCAGCTTGGATATATATCTATTTTATCACATTTTATGATTCTCTCTTCATCCATAGGGAATATTTATGTGATGGTCGTACGACTGTCATGTGACTGATGTATTGATGGAATGCTATGGCAATGCTTTTGTGGATATATTTTCTCTATTTGTACGACCTATTTACCCTGCACTGCTTTGGAGTGGTGTAGGATGATTTTGTGTTGAATGTGTGTTGAGCATAGCCCTCCAACCTATTGATGGGGAGGGGAGTTCCTTTACCCATAAGCCTATAAGAAAAAGCGGGTAGGGGGAATCGAACCCTGAACCAAGAGATTAAGAGTCTCCGGCTCTGCCGTTGAGCTAGTCACCTCAGTGGTTTGAGCATCGATCTCAGTTATAGGCGATCGCCACCATTAAGGCAACTCTACTGAGGTCGGTTTAGCGATATGGGGCAATCCCCAGCCCAATTTTTCCCGCAGAATGCGGAAGAATTCTGGAGTCTGTAGGCGAATAAACCGAGCCAAATAGGGTGATTTTTCAATGACTACTTCATCTTCAGGAGAGACATAACAGCCCCCATTGCCATCAACCACCATTACTAATTGATTGGGATACACGGGATAAATCGTTACCGGGTCACTGTCATTAAAAACCAGAGCGCGTGAGGCTAAGGAATGAGGACAAATGGGCATCAGTTGCAGGACAGGAACTCCAGGCGTGACGACTGCTCCTCCCGCACTCAGGGAATAGGCGGTTGAACCGGTCGGTGTGGATACGATAACTCCATCAGCAGCCATATCAACTGGGGCATGGTGACCGATTTGAATTTCAAAATGGCACATACTGGTGAGGGGTTCTCGGTGCAGTACCATTTCGTTTAAACACAGCGCTTCCCATATACTCGGACGTTTCGTGTTGTCTTGAGTTTTAGGAGTATTCTGAGCGCGATTGCTATAAACGCGCACCATTAACATGATGCGGTTTTCGATGGTGTAATTGTCGTTCTCCACCCGATCGAGGGCTTCTGAGAGATGATTAATATAGGTTTCCGTCAGAAATCCCATGTGACCCGTATTCACCGTTAACATGGGAATACCGCAAGGGGCCACTTGTCGAGCTGCCGAAAGCACCGTGCCATCGCCGCCAAGGACGATCGCAATTTTCATCTGTGACGTAAAGTTTGGGGGAACCAGATGATCGATGGGAGTATGGCATGTGGGACGATCGGGATGGGAGTATCCCAATATTCCCCCTGCACCTGTCGCCAGTCGCACCGTCCATCCCCGTTGGATCAGTTGTTGTTCTAGTTCTTCTGCGACTCGACAGGCAGTTGGTTTAATGTCGTTGTAAATAATCCCAGCTTCGGGCACGCTAATACCAGTATTGAGAAGGTTTTCTAAATGATTTGTCTAAGGATTGTACTTCAAAGGGGTTGAATCTCGATCGCTAATCTACAGTTTTCTAGGAACGAGATTTAAACGGGCTTCTCCGTTTTTTACTTTTTTGCTTCATTTTCTCGCGCTCGTATTCGACTTCTTTGAGTTTCTTGAGAATACGGCTAAAGTATTCCTGCATATAGGAGTCTAAGGTGGTGATGTCTTTGGGGTCAAGGCCAAATACAGTATAGACTTCATCCATAGGGGCGCTTAGAGGCTTCCCACTGGCTTGAACTTCTGCAAAGGCAAGGCGATCGCTAATATTCCATGTCCATTGGAAAAATTGAGCGATTCGACGAACCCCTCGCAATAAGGCGATCGGCATTCGCGAAACCCTAGCTTGTCGTCCAGAGAGTCTTTCGCATAAGGCAATGATTTCATCTCCACTCCACGCTTTTGGCCCGACAAGGGGAAATGTTCGCCCTTCAGTTTCTGGTACACTCAAGGCCCGCACGGCGAATTGAGCGATATCCTGGGTATCCATATAGGCCACTGGTGAAGATTTTCCCATCACCCAAACGCCCTGTTGGTCAAGGATGGGAATGGCATACTGGGGAATGAGTCCCTGCATGAAGCCAGCTAATTGAAAAATGGTATAGTTCAGCTCTGCTTGTTTCAAGAACAGTTCTGTACAGTGCTTGATAGCCATTAACGGCACTTGGGGATATTGGTCAGCATCCAGAATCGAGAAAAATATGTAGCGTTCAATACCAGCTTCTTTGACCGCTTGAATCAGGGAGACTTTGGCTTCCCAGTCTACTTCTTTCATACTCAGGGAGTCGGTCGGACGGGAGGTAGACGCATCAATGACAGCGGTGACTCCTTCAAGCGCTTCTTTGATACTTTCAGGTTGACACAAATTTCCTGGGGCAAGTTCAGCTCCCCGTTCTTTAAGAAATCCGGCTTTTTGATAATTCCGCACTAAACAGCGAACGGAGTACCCTTCTTCTAGGGCGCGGAAGGTAATCTGCCTTCCTAGTGTGCCTGTGGCTCCAACAATTAATAAAGTCATTGATAATGGATATATATTTACAAAACGTTAACTTTTTATAAGAGTCTATCAGAAAACTTCAAGAATCTTGACATTTGTTCATAATTTTTCTGGCGATTGCCACAGATCTCAGCGATCCACCTCCAGTCCGGATCGCTACGAAGAAGGCGGGGAGGGTTCCCCGCCAAGCATGGAAGTGTTACAGCGAATCGCTATAACCTTCAGTTAAACGTATTCAGATTAGCCTTCGACGCTATCCTGAATTTTCAGCAGAAGGAAGCCTAAACCTAGGCCCACCATGATTAAACTGGAAGATAACAGTGCAGCATTAAAGATTTCAGCGCCCATGGTTTAAGTAATATCCTTTAAGGTGAACGATCAAGGGGTAGAGACTCAAGCCTAGAAACTTAGGAGTAAGCCTATAGGTTGATTGTAGAACAGGGAATGGGGAATGGGGAATGGGACAATAGCACCATTGAACTGATTTATCTAGAACTTATGACTCACAGTTTAGCGATTACGATGGGCGATCCCATGGGAATTGGCCCGGAAGTTATTTTGAAAGCACTTGCCGATCGCCAGCTTCAGGAGCCGATTCAGATGACGGTGGTCGGGTCTGCGTCCATTTTGCACGAAACCTACGCCTGTTTAACTCCCCATGGACAACCCCTAGCTAATCCTGACGATTTATCGATTCTCGATATTCCCCTGCCGGATGAGGTAGCCGAGGAACTCAAGTTAGGAGAGGGAAATGGGGCCAGTGGATGGGCCAGTTTTGCTTATTTGCAAGAGGCTATTTCTCAAACGCTCTGTGGCCACTTTCAAGGGATTGTCACCGGCCCGATCGCTAAATCGGCTTGGAGTGCGGCTGGATATAATTATCCCGGACAAACGGAACTGTTAGCGGAAAAATCGAGTACAGAGCAATTTGGGATGCTATTTGTGGGAAGATCGCCCCATACCCAGTGGCAATTGGTTACTTTATTAGCGACCACTCACATCCCTCTGGCAAAAGTTCCAGAAATCTTAACACCAACTCTCCTAAACCAGAAGCTACAATTGTTAGTTAATGTTTTGCGCGACCAGTTTGGTCTGAGTCAACCTCGGATTGCGATCGCGGGACTCAATCCCCATAGTGGTGAGCAAGGGCAACTCGGTACTGAAGAAATTGATTGGATCATCCCCTGGCTCGAAGAGTCTCGCCAAGCCTATCCCCATCTCACTTTAGATGGACCAGTACCCCCAGACACCTTATGGGTTAAACCGGCTCAAGCGTGGTATAACGCCTCATTTGCTGCCCAGACCCATGAGGCTTACCTGGCACTTTACCACGACCAAGGGTTAATTCCGGTGAAAATGATGGCTTTTGATCGAGCAGTCAACACCTCCATTGGTTTACCCTTTATTCGCACATCACCAGATCATGGAACGGCCTTTGATATTGCTGGCAAAGGACTCGCCCATGCTACCAGCATGACCGCTGCTATTCAACTGGCCACTGAACTGGTTTACCAGAAAAGCGTTATTAGTTGATGACTTTTGCAAAATATCTTAATATAATTAGGGGTCAGATAGCGTAAAAATGGAAAAAGTTCTGTAGCCAGAGATACTGAACTTAAGCTAAAATCCAATGGATGGCAATCGTCCGATTAATTGCCTATCTTCCCAAGTTCTCATAAACAATCATTCCAAACATCAAGAGGGTGAAAATGCTTCAATCTATCCGTTACTCCTTAGGTATGATTCAAGACGAGGCCCGCAGCCTTGTACAAAACGGAGTAATCAGTCGTCAGCAGCCCATTTATGTTCTTTGTAAATATATTCCTGCCCGTGAATGGGGTTACGTTGAATGTGAATTAGAAAACGGTAGTTTCTTGCTTAGAGACCGGATCGGAGACCTCTTAGGACGTGAAGAATGGGATAATGACTAGATTGGAAGTTAGAACAGGGGATTGGGTTAACTCATCCCCTGTTTCGTAGTCCATCTAACTTTCTTCTTGTCGCAACTGTTCTAACTCAGAGCGTAAAGTCGCAATTTGCTCAGTCAGTTCTTCAAGTTCCACTTGAGGATTTGAATCGGTCGGCGCTTCAAGTTGTTCAGTCATCCCAGAAGAGTCAGATTCAGAAGCAGTATCTGGGGAATTCCTGTTTTGCTTCATCAAATTATCAACAAAATTCCGAGCTTCTTCTTCGGTGATTTTGCCCTTTTCTGACCATTCTCGAGTCAGCTCTGCTAACTCTTGGGTCAGTTTGCGCCAGCTTTCTTCCCGTTTCTGCTCATCTTGCAGAACTTCGGCGAAAGAAGCGGTTGCTCCTAGGGTCACATGGAAGCTTTGTTGTAACAGTTGCACTAAGGTTTCAGAATTCATATTCTTGTTTTAGGCTTGAGGATATGGGCAAGATCTGTGCCCTGATTCTACTGTAATCTTCAAGAATATGTCTGAACGACCCATTTATCTGGACTCCCATTCGACTACACCCGTGGATCGACGAGTAGTAGAGGCGATGTTGCCCTACTTTACCGATCGCTTTGGTAATGCAGCCAGTGTTACCCACGCCTATGGATGGGAATCAGAAGCAGCCGTTAGCCATGGGCGAGAGATTTTAGCTCAAGCCATTGGCGGCACTCCAGAAGAGATGATCTTCACCAGTGGAGCGACTGAAGCCAACAATCTAGCGATCAAGGGAGTTGCTGAATCGTACTTTAGCAAGGGTCGCCACCTGATTACTGTTACTACTGAACATAATGCTGTTTTAGATCCCTGTGAGTATTTAAAAGCTTTGGGCTTTGAAGTTACCTATCTGGGAGTTAACGAGCAAGGGTTAATCAATCTAGAGGAATTACAATCAGCTATTCGCGAGGATACCCTTTTGGTGTCGGTGATGGCGGCGAATAATGAGATTGGAGTGATTCAACCTTTAGCAGACATCGGCCAAATTTGCCGAGATCGCCAAGTTCTCTTTCATACGGATGCAGCTCAGGCGATCGGTAAAATTCCCCTGGATGTCCAGGAAATGAAGATCGATTTACTGTCTTTAACGGCCCATAAAGTCTACGGACCTAAAGGGATTGGAGCCTTATACGTACGTCGACGTAATCCCAGAGTCAAGCTTGCTGCCCAAATTCACGGGGGTGGCCATGAACGGGGACTGCGATCGGGAACTCTTTATACGCCTCAAATTGTCGGTTTTGCGGAAGCTGTGCGTCTAGGAATGGCAGAACAAGAAACCGAAAGCAAACGCTTAACCGAACTTAGAGAAAGACTGTGGAGCGCATTAAGTTCCCTAGACGGGATTTACCTCAACGGTCATCCGACTCAAAGGCTATCTGGTAATTTAAATATTAGTGTAGAAGGGGTAGACGGATCGGCTCTATTGTTAGGATTACAACCTGTCGTTGCTGTATCCTCGGGTTCCGCGTGTACCTCTGCTAAAATTGCTCCCTCCCATGTCCTGTTAGCATTAGGTCGAGAAGAAAAACTTGCCTATGCTTCAGTGAGATTTGGCATCGGTCGATTCAATACGGAATCAGAAATCGATCGAGTTGCCGAACACTTTATTTCCACCGTTACTGCATTACGCAAAGCACTGTAAAGTGTTACCCTCAGCAATAGCACAATCAATCTAGTGAAATGATGTAAATTAGGCAAGATAGCTATGCTATGCCGAGAAAAATCCGAGAGTATAAGGCTGAGTTAATTGCATTAGGATTTGTGCAACGCCGTGGGAAGGGAAGCCATCAAAACTGGAAACATCCACAACTACAACTATTAATTACTATTGCTTTTAGAGATGGTCAAGATACACCATTGTATCTAGAAAAACTTTTAAAGAAAGCAATTCAACAATTAGAAGCGATAGAAAGGGAGGAAACAGAAGAATGAATTACCGGTATAGTTTGCTCATCCAATGGTCAGAAGAGGACAAACTCTATCTAGTAACTCTACCAGAGTTTGCTCAGTTAGCCATGCAACCTTGTTCTTATGGACATAGCTATGAAGAAGCGATCGCCAATGCTCAAGAAGCGATCGCGGGTTATCTTGAGTATTGCCAAGAAGAAGGTTTAACTCCTCCAAGTCCAAGTTCAGTTGCAGCTTAAATCTCAGGAGATCGCTCAGTTAACACCAATGGTGAAATAGCGCGTTCGATGGGTGTCAAGATTTCCTAACCATTACCCATCATTACCAGCGCCAAGCGCTACAATCTCTGTATACTCGAATTCATTATCACTGGGTTTTACCAGGGGATAGTGTTGACCCAATCGAGAGAGGGCATCGGCTTCACAATCCGGTTTAGGGGAATGGTAGACTAAAACATACTCTTGTTGAATGCGATCGCCCATTTCCTCCTCCACTTCCCCTCTCCACTGGGTTTTCGTCACCAATACCACAAGCTGAGAAGCCAGTTGAGGCAGCGCTTTCGCCACTTGACGACGATACACTTCATCTAAACTGCCAAAGGGAGAATCCATCACCATCGGAAATGTACTACTATCTGGCCCCAGATGCATATGCTCTTGGCTCCATTGCCTCACCCGATCCATAATTGCGCCAATAAAAGATAAACTCAAAATCTGATTTTCTCCCGTGGACGCGGCTACAGGATGTTCAAATAACGTGGTTTTATCGATCAAGCTTAACTCATACTTTTCACTCAGTTGGGGAGAATAGGGGGTAAACGAAATCTGCTGAAAAACATCCTGAACTCGCCCTTCTAACTCTAGTCGAAACTCCGTATCTAAGCGATATTTCATTTCTGCAATACAGTTAATCGCTTCCACGGCTACCTGAATCCGCTTTTGCGCCAATTGCTGTTTTTTCTCATTCGATTGATGTTTAGCAATTTGCTTCTCTTTTTGGGCGATATCGGCATCTAATAGTTTGATTTTCTGCTCATTGGCTCCCGTTTCCCGCTCCAACTCACTCATCCGCGATTCGGTTTGATCTAAACGCTTTTGCAAACTTTGAATATCCAAATCTGGATAACTTCTCAGCTTAGACTTTACCGTATCTAACTGAGTCTCGATTGCCGATAAATCTTGACGTTTTTGATTCATTTCGTCGCGCAACGAGTTAAGCGTCTTCCAAAATAACTCAGCCTTATTTTCCAGATCCGAAACCTCTCCCAACAACTTTAAGGCATTTTCCTCGACATCCCCTACTCCTGCCTTATTCATCCACTGCGCGACTAAGGTATAAGCATGACTCCCTTCAGCCAAATGGGTTCCACAAATACATTGGTGTTGTGCCAGCAGATCTTGGACAAACTGCTGTTTAATTCCCCTAGGCAACTCTCCTCGGTGACGTAACTGCTCCATTAAAGCTCTAAATTGTTCAATTGCTGAAGGTAAAAAAACCGTATAGGCCTGACTCGAAATAGTATGCTTTAACTCTGACTTAAACTGCTTTAACCTCTCCCTTAACTCTTGTTGCTGTTTTTCTAAATCTGCGCGGCGCTTTTGTAGTTCTTCTGCTCCACTGAGGTTTCGGAGTTCATTATTTAACTCCTCTTTAATATGAGCATGGGAGTTCAATTCCTGGGTAATTTCTGCTTGGCGATCGCTAATTGTTTGTCGTTGTTTTTCCCAATCCTCTTTTTCTCTTAAAAACTGTTTCGTTTGTGGATCGCCAATCCTCTCTAATTCCCCTTCCAAACTTTTCTGAGATTCCTTCAAATGTCGAAGGGCGCGATCGAACACTTCGATCCCTAACAACTCCTTAGTTGCTTCCGCAATTTCTCCCTTTTTTTCCTCTCGTCCCCAAGACTCAATCCGTTCCCCATCAAAAAAGAAATATTGATGTAAACTTCTCGGTAAAATTCGTCCAATTACCTCATCTATCGGATAATCTGTTAACCGCCATCGTCCATCATCTCCTGATATCCACATCGAACACTCAGTTTGACCACATTCTACCGTTGTGCCTCGATTGTAAGCTCGATAAAGCCGCTCGACTCGATAGCGTTGGTAATCGTGTTCAAACTGCAATTCTACAAAACATTTAACAGCTTTCCCCTCCTGTGCTTCCGAGAGGGCGCGTTTGTTCACCAACTGTTGAGGCGCTGCAAACGCCGCCGTAAACCGTTCATATAAGACCCAAGTAAATGCATTTAACAGCGTCGTTTTCCCCGATCCATTATTCCCGTGGATAATCGTGATATTCTGATTGCCACTGGCAAACTTAACTTCTGGTGTTTGTCCATAAAATTGCCGGAAGTTACACAGTTTTATCGATAATAATTTCATTAAGGGGTAATGGGTAAGGATCTTGTGGTATATCGTCAGAGATAATTAGATATTATACTACATAACAGTGGGGAGGGCTGTAAGAAGAATAACATTCAAGGGACTCAGTCCCCGATCTAATGCGATCGGTGGTATAATTTCCCATTCCCTATTCCCTATTCCCTAAATCTAGTTAACATACAATAAGAAATGAGATCTTGTAGCTTGGCATTCCTATGACCTTACCCAACACTGGCAGCGTTCTGGCGACTCTTGCCCAAGTGAACATGATGGGGGCCTTAACCGCGAGGGTGAAAGACCTCCCGGTTAAAGAGTTTATTTGTTTACTCGATTTTATCACGGCTGAATTTCAGCAGTTTTTAAGGGCGATCGAGCTAATCAACAATGAAGCTCTAGAAGCCATGTTGGAACAGATATTAGATGCCCTCACCCTCAAAATTGGGCAAATTTTGGAAGCCGATCGCACCCTAATTTTCTTGGTGAATGAGGATAAGGGGCAGTTATGGTCAAAAATCAATCAACCGGATGCCGAAAAGCCGATTGAAATTCGCTTTCCTCTTCATGTGGGTATGGCTGGTCATGTGGCCATCACTGGAGAATGCTTAAATGTTGAAGATGCCCCGACTCATCCCCTCTTTCAACCCGAACTCGATAAACAAACCAATTATCAAACTAAAAGCCTGCTCTGTATGCCCATTGTTAGCAGTAAAGGGCAAGTTGTGGCAGTGGTACAATTATCCAATAAAGCTGGGGGATTACCCTTTTCGGCTGAGGACCAAGAAACATTTAAAGATTTTTCTGAATCCATTGGCATCATCTTAGAGACTTGTCAATCTTTTTATATGGCTGCTCGCAATCAACGGGGAGCTGAAGCCCTCTTAAAAGCAACCCAAACCCTCGGTCAGAGCTTAGATGTGGAATTGACCTTAAACTCCGTGATGGCACAAGCGCGAGATTTGATGAAGGCTGACCGCAGTACATTATTTTTACTCAGTAAAGAAAACCAAGAACTTTGGACAAAAATTGCTAAGGCTGATGGCAAAACTCCATTAGAAATCCGTATTCCTACGAATAAAGGGATTGCTGGTTATGTGGCTTCCACTGGAGAATTACTGAATATTCCGAATGCCTATGAAGACCCCAGATTCGATCCAAGTACAGATCGGCGATCGGGTTATCATACGCGCAATATTTTATGTATGCCGGTGTTTAATTCATCTAAAAAACTCATTGGTGTAACCCAACTAATTAATAAAGAACAAGGGAGCTTTACCGGTTCTGATGAAGAGTTTATGCAAGCCTTTAATATTCAGGCAGGGATGGCTCTAGAGAATGCCCAATTGTTTGAAAGTGTTTTGTTAGAAAAACAATATCAAAAAGATATTTTAGAAAGTTTATCGGATGCCGTTGTTTCTACAGATATGCAGGGTCAAATTGTTACCCTTAATGAAGCCGCGCTAGAATTGTTGGGATGTTATTGGAATTCAGAAGAAACGAAAACTCAAATTCAGGTCTGGGAGTCTAAGTTAATTGGACGTAAGGTTTGGGAGGTTGTCCCGATTGAAAATTTAAAGATGCGAATAGAAGATAGTCTAAAAAATGGTACTAAGCAATATATTCCTGAGCAGGATTTAAAAGTTGGAATTTATCCTCTTCATGGGGATAAAAGATGTTTTAAGTTAGCGATTAAAGACCCAACCGACCCAGATTGGTTTATTCCTTGGAACGATCCCAATGAAGTCAAAATCTCTGCTAAAGATGTAGGAGCAGTGGATCGCAGTATTAATTTAACGGTTAATCCTCTGACCAATCCGAGCGGTGAAGTCAGAGGTGGATTAGTGGTGTTAGAAGATATTAGTCAAGAAAAACGCATGAAGACCACAATGTATCGCTATATGAATCCGGATGTGGTCGATCAAGTTATGGCATTGGATAATGATTCTCTGATGATTGGAGAGCGAAAAGATGTGACTATTCTGTTTTCGGATATTCGTGGCTATACAACACTGACGGAAAATTTAGGCGCTCAGGAAGTGGTAACGTTACTCAATCAGTATTTTGAAACCATGGTTGAGGCGGTGTTTAATTGTAAAGGAACCTTAGATAAGTTTATTGGGGATGCTTTGATGGCAGTTTTTGGCGCACCTCTTCCCTTACCTAATCATCCCTGGATGGCGGTGAAATCGGCTTTAGATATGCGCCGAAGATTACAGATTTTTAATGATAGTAGCTTTATGGACAATCAGCCCCATATTCGTATTGGGATTGGCATTAGTTCCGGAGAAGTGGTATCGGGAAATATTGGCTCTCGCAAGCGTATGGATTATACCGTGATTGGGGATGGGGTGAATTTGAGCGCTCGCCTCGAAGGGGTGACGAAGGAATATGGCTGTGATATTATTATTAGCGAGAATACTTATAAGTTGTGCGGAGATCGCCTGTGGGTCAGAGAACTTGATAAAATTCGAGTCAAAGGTAAAAATGAAGCCGTCAGTATTTATCAAGTGATTGGCGATAAAGAAGTGGCTCTAGACTCCCAGCAGCAAGACGCACTGGAGTTATACCATTTAGGACGCTCTGCATATATTCATCGGGACTTTAGCCAAGCCATTCAGTATTTTGAGCAAGCACAAACGCTCGATCCCATGGATAAAGCGATTACAATTCACGTAGAACGCTCTCAGGTTTATTTACACAATCCTCCCCCAGATTCCTGGGATGGGGTACACACGATGACGACAAAGTAATATCAATTAACAATGGGTATGGCAACTCAAACATTAGTCAAGCCAGAACGTGTTACACAACTTCATGGAGTACGGTGGGAAACTTATCAGGCTTTATTGGTCGATTTAGCAGAATCTTCCAATAAAAAGTTAGCATTTGATCGGGGGGTATTAGAAATCATGACTCCTTTACCGGAACATGAGATCAGTAAGGGCTTTTTAGGGCGTTTGGTCTGCATAACAACGGAAGTTTTGGGTTTAGAAGTTGCTAGTCTGGGTTCTACTACATTAAGCCGTGGGGATTTACAAAAGGGGATTGAGCCAGATGAGTGTTTTTATATTCAAAATGAGGCTCTGGTACGGGGTAAAATGTCCTTTGATTTTACCCTCGATCCAGTTCCTGACCTCGCAATTGAAGTAGATATTACCAGCAGATCTTTACATCGGTTAGATATTTATAAGGCGCTGGGTGTAACTGAGGTGTGGCGCTTTGATAGCGAGGATTTATTGATTTATGGTCTCCAGGATGGGGAGTATCAAGTGCAGGATGGTTCTCAGATTTTGCCAATTTTATCGAAGCAGATCATACTGGATTTTCTAAAGCGACGCTGTGAAATGGGAGAAAATGCTCTTCTGCGTGAGTTTCGGCAATGGTTACAGGATCGGATTTCCACGAATATGGTGTAATTTAAGATTAGGTGTAGCTTTAATTCTATTCAATTATTTCTTGATGAAATAGGGGCGAACGGCCGTTCGCCCCTACAATCAGGTCTCATGATTGAGAGGATTTAATGAGTAAACCCTCACCCTAGTTCAGATTTAATGGGTAACTTCTGTTAAATGCTCTACAGGTGCAACTAAAGCTTTGCCATTAGAGCCATTCACGCTTAGATCCAAATTCCCGTGATAGGCATCAATTAACAGTTGCTTTAAGTCTGTAATCAAAGGATAACGGGGATTTGCCCCCGTACATTGGTCATCAAAAGCCTGATCTGCAACCTGATCTAATTGGGCAAAAAATGCGGCTTCATCCTCTTTAATGAATTCCTTAATACTAGAGGGGATTTGCACCTTGCGCTTGAGATCTTCCACGGCTTGAATTAACAGGGAAACCTTCTCGTCTTCGGTTTCTCCTCCTAAGTTGAGATAATCAGCAATCCGAGAATAGCGCCAGCGAGCATTGGGATATTTATACTGAGAAAAGGTTGCTTGCTTAAAGGGCGCATCGGTAGCATTGTACCGAATGACGTGGGAAATCATTAGGGCATTGGCTAACCCATGGGGAATCTGGAACGTTCCTCCTAATTGGTGGGCAATCGAGTGGCAAATTCCCAAAAATCCATTGGCAAAGGCCATTCCAGCCATGGTGGAAGCATAATGCATTTTTTCCCGTGCTTTGGGTGCATTGGCTCCTTTTTCGTATGCATCTGGTAGATATTTGAAGATGAGGCGAATCGCTTCTAAGGCTAATCCGTTAGTATATTCGGACGCTAACACAGAAACATAGGCTTCGATCGCATGAGTTAAGGCATCAATGCCCCCAAAAGCGGTTAGACTCTTGGGCATATTCAGCACCAATTCGGGATCGACGATCGCCATATTCGGGGTTAAGGCATAATCAGCCAAAGGATACTTAATATGATTGCGGCGATCGGTCACTACTGCAAATGGAGTCACCTCCGAACCCGTTCCAGAAGTCGTCGGAATTGCTACTAGCATCGCCTTCTCACCCAACGGTGGCAACTCATACACCCGCTTGCGGATATCCATAAACCGCATCGCCAACCCTTCAAACTCAATCTCTGGATGCTCATACAACAACCACATAATCTTGGCTGCATCCATGGGAGAACCGCCCCCAATGGCAATAATCACATCCGGATTAAAGGTTTTCATCAAGGTCAAGCCTCGATGTACCGTATCCAAAGACGGATCGGGTTCCACATCATAGAACACATCGTACTTTAGACCAATCTCTTCCAGCGCCTCCTCCAGAGAATTGGTCATCCCCAAATCATATAAGGGCTTATCAGTAACAATAAATGCCCGTTCTTTGCCCGCTAACTCCCGAATCGCCACTGGCAATGCACCATACTTAAAGTACACTTTGGGCGGAATCCGGAACCAGAGCATATTTTCCCGACGCTCTGCCACCGTCTTAATATTCAATAGGTGCTTGGGTTCCACGTTCTCACTAATCGAATTTCCGCCCCAAGTTCCACATCCCAGGGTCAAAGATGGATCGAGCCGGAAATTGTAAATATCTCCGATCGCCCCTTGGGAAGATGGCGTATTAATCAATACTCTCGCTGCTTCCACCCGGTCTTCAAACCGCTTAATATGCTCCATATTCGAGGTCGCTGTATACAATGCAGCCGTATGACCTCGACCAGCAAATGCCACCAAACCACGAGCTTTATCCACCGCATCCTCAAAATCGGTCGCCCGATACATTGCTAAAATGGGAGATAATTTTTCATAGGAAAACGGTTCCTCTGGGCCAATTTTATCCACTTCTGCTAAAATTACCCGCGTTTGTTCCGGAACTGAAAAACCAGCCATTTCCGCCAATTTCTGCACCGGTTGACCGACAATTTCCCCATTCAATCGACCATTTACCAACACCTTACTGGCTAATTTCTCCCGTTCTTCTGGAGTAACAAAATAAGCGCCCCGAGCAATAAACTCTTGTCGCACTTCATCATAAACTTCATCTTCAACAATCACCGATTGTTCGCTGGCACAAATCATGCCATTATCAAACGTCTTACTCAAAATAATCGAAGAAACCGCCATTTTGATATGAGCGGAAGCATCAATCAGAGCTGGCGTATTGCCAGCCCCCACACCCAAAGACGGATTACCTGAAGAATAAGCAGCTTTCACCATTCCCGGCCCGCCCGTTGCCAAAATTAGCTTAATATCAGGATGTTGCATCAAAGCCTGGGATAAGGGAACCGTCGGCTCATCAATCCAGCCAATAATATCCTCTGGCGCACCCGCTTCAATTGCCGCTTCTAGGACAATTCTCGCCGCATCAATCGTACATTGTTTCGCCCGTGGATGGGGAGAAAAAATAATTCCATTGCGCGTCTTCAAACTAATCAGGGCCTTAAAAACAGCCGTTGATGTGGGGTTAGTCGTGGGTACAATTCCCGCTAAGATACCCACCGGCTCGGCTATTTTCTGAAACCCAAAGGATTTATCTTCTTCGATTACCCCACAAGTCTCCTCATTCTTATACTTATTGTAAATAAACTCTGAAGCAAAATGATTTTTAATCACCTTATCTTCGGCTACTCCCATTCCCGTTTCTTCTACGGCCATTTTTGCTAAGGGAATCCGAGCTGCATTAGCGGCTAAAGCCGCTTTCTTAAAAATGTGATTCACCTGCTCTTGGCTATAGGTGGCATATTGCACTTGGGCGGTTTTCACGCGGGTAATTAGGGCTTCTAGTTCTTCCAGGTTAGTAATCTTAGTTTGAGTGACCATACTCGTTCTCTCGTTCAATACTGCAATGAAAATTTCCCGTAAGAGGGTTACTGTATATTAACACCGGATCATCTTGGATTTTGGGGGATATCTTTAGAAAGTCTTAAGTTTTATGGGCTTTTTCTCGATATTACTTTAATTTATAGATAATAGATAATAAATAATAGGTTGTAGAACATGCGTCTTGATAATTTGACTGTATTCCATCACCGAAAAAACTGCTGCTTTTGCCTTTTACTTTTTGCTAAGCGAGAAGCCCTATACTAGACGATGTTTCCCTGTATTCCAGATTCAATTCAACTGCGCCCTTATCAACAAAAAGCAGTGACAAATTGGTTTGCCCATCAAGGACGGGGAACACTGAAAATGGCAACGGGTAGTGGCAAAACAATTACCGCTTTAGCTATTGCTGTTCAACTGTATCAATGTATTGGCTTACAAGCCCTAATTGTGGTTTGTCCTTACCGTCATTTAGTGGCTCAATGGGGGCGAGAATGCGAACGTTTTGGGATGTTGCCGATTTTAGCTTTTGAAAGTGTACGCCATTGGCAACACGAGTTATCGACTCAACTTTATAATGTGCAAGTCCAGAGGCAAGTCTTTCTCTGTGTGATTACGACCAACTCGACGTTACTGGGGGATGGATTTCAGTCCCAGTTGGCGTATTTTCCTTCAAAGACGTTAATTGTGGGAGATGAAGCCCATAATCTGGGGACAGCCAAATTAGAAGAGAGTTTACCCGCACGAGTAGGACTGCGGTTAGCCCTTTCTGCCACCCCAGAGCGTTTTTTTGACCAGGCGGGAACGGAGGCGATTTTTAATTATTTTGGCCCGGTAATTCCCCCAGAATTGACCTTGAAAGATGCCATTGATCAAGGGGCATTGGTACATTATTTATATTATCCGGTTTTGGTGCATTTAACGGAAAGTGAAGCTTATAAATATGCCAAATTAACCACGCGTATTGGTTGGGCTTTGGCTGCGGGGGAGAAATTAGAGGAAAATGAGACATTAACGGCGTTATTAATTCGGCGATCTAGGTTAATTGCTAATGCTGAAAATAAACTTGATAAACTGCGAGCAATTATGCAACCGCGCCTGCAAACCAGCCATACCCTATTCTACTGTGGCGATGGAGCGCAAGAGGGCAAAACTAGCGATTCTTCAGATCGACAAATTGCTGCTGTTACCCGATTATTGGGGGTAGAATTGGGCTATCGGGTGAATACCTACACGGCTAATACCTCTTTATCTGTACGGGAAACCCTGCGTCACCAGTTTGAGCAAGGGGAACTCCAAGGATTAATTGCCATGCGCTGTTTAGATGAAGGGGTGGATATTCCTGCGATTAAAACGGCTATTATTCTCGCGAGTAGTCGTAACCCCCGGCAATTTATCCAACGTCGCGGGCGAATTTTACGCCCCCATCCCCATAAGCAACGGGCGACATTGTTTGATCTGATTGTGGTTCCTCCGCCTTTGGATCGACAAACTTGGGATGTGGAGCGCAACCTGTTGAGGAAAGAGCTACAGAGGTTTGTAGAATTTGCCGATTTAGCTGATAATGCGGGGGAAGCTCGCGGGCAATTCTTAGGACTTCAGAAAGAATACGGACTTCTAGATTTGTAAGATTGGGTACAATAAAGAAGGGTTTTCGGTTGAGTGCTTATGAGTGTTCATTATTCTGATGGTTTTATAGGACGGATTTCCCGGATTTTTTCAGCGAAGAAATCGGGATATAAAACGACTTCTACTCGCTCAAATTCAACTCATGATTCAGTTTTAGAACCGCTTAAGCAAGCTTCGCCAGAAGTGCAAAAGGTTGTAAAACGGGTACTGCAAGTGGAAAAGGATAAGTTGCATTTTTCTAGTCCTCGTAATATTAATGATGATATTCTCAAGATTATTAAGGAAGAAGTAAGAGATGCTTAGGACTCACAGACGACTGTGCTATCAGTCTATAGCGCTTCGTGCTGTAATGGGGGGATAGGGGGAGTAAACAACAGACTTGGTGGAGCTTTTAGCTGTCCTCACTTAACGAGTTCCTTTTATTGATGCTAGACATCACAATCAGGGTAGAGATAAGGTGTGCCTTGTCTCTACAGTACGCATTTGTAGCAAGAATTATAGTATTAGTAACGATCGCAGAGATCGCCCATAGAAAGACGATTCTCCAAAGCTTACTACCCTATCTCCCCATAAACTGGCAGCGATCGCAATGCAAACACTGATAATTCTCTACCTGCTTAAATCCAAAGGCTTCTAACAGGAATTTCCAGCGACAGCTACAAGTCATTAAATAACGTTCCATCTTTCGTATCGCTTGGTTATTGTCTAAGGCACTCGATGAGGAACTCGACAGGATTTGATAGTGAAATGGACTGTGCCATGTGAGCTTTCCCTGGCTATGGAGGACGGATAAAGCCAGGGGAGCTTGGTGATGGGATTGACTAAGCTGTCGTACATCACCTTGAGGGGGTAGGGTATAGGTGAGGTTTTGGGCGAGTTGCTGAAGCGATCGCCCTTGTCCGATAAAATAGTTTTGTCGCTGTTTATCCCCAGGATCGAGCCATCCCGTAGGTTCGCTGATTAAGGTAATAGCTCGTGCAGGTTGTCCATCTCGTCCCGCTCTACCCACTTCCTGCATATATTCGGATAAAAGCAGGGGCGGATGGTAGTGAATTACCCAGCGCACATTCGGTTTATTAATCCCCATTCCAAAAGCAGAGGTGCAAACAACCGCTTGCACTTGTTCCTCAAACCATTGATTTTCAATCGTTCGTCGCTGCTCTGGACTTAAACCTGCGTGATAAGCAGCCGTAGCCAGCCGATGCTGCTGGAGCCATTGAGAGAGTATTTCACTATCTTTGCGAGTGCGAACATAGATTAACCCACTTTGCCCATTTGCTCGTTTGAGAACCTGCAAAATTCGGTTTTTGCGTCCCCTGGGCGACCAAGCAATTTTAACGCTTAAATGGAGATTTTTCCGATAAGGATTGAGGAGAAAGGTTTGTGGATCTTGGAGATCCAAGACTTCTTTGAGAATCGATTGGGTATGGGAATCAGCAGTCGCGGTAAAGGCGGCGATCGCCAATTTTGTGCCACTGGATTTATGCTTTAATAAAGTCGAACGAACTGCCCCCAACCGGCGATAAGCGGGGCGAAAAGTTTCCCCCCACTGAACTAAACAATGGACTTCATCTAAAATGAGTCCATTAATCTTAAGTTTGGGTAAACACAGTCGATCCCAAACCGGGGGACTGAGCAAGGTTTCTGGAGAAAGATAGAGTAATCTCAGTTTCTGCTCTTCAAGCTGTCGGAAGACCTGTTTCCGGACATAGGTGGGCTGTTCGCTATGGAGAGAGGCGGCTTTGAGGTTCCGTTGGCGCAGTTCTTGTACTTGGTTTTCCATCAGTGCCACGAGCGGAGAAACGACTAAAGTTACTCCATTTTGTAATAGGGCAGGCAGTTGAAAACAGATGGATTTTCCGCCGCCAGTCGGCATGACGACTAGGGCATCTTCTTGCCTCAATAAGGTCTGAATAATTTCCCCTTGGGGATAGCGAAAATTTTCATATCCCCAAATCTGTTGAAAAGCAGCGCAGACTTGTTCAAATTCCATGGTAATTATGCCTTCTCCCTATCCTCCTATTCCTCCCCATCCTCTATAATTTCATAATCCATAGCTAAAATATTAACGGCAATCGGCTTAATTAGCGTTTGTACTACTTCTTGATGGGCGGGATGATCTTGATAGGCTTGTAGACTGGTAGAGTCTTGGAAACGAGCAACTAATCCATGGGTAAATCCTTGGGCGCGATCGCAGAAATTTTCGCCACAAGATAATGCAAGAATTTGGGGGATTTTACCTTTTAATTCCCTGAGTCGGCTAACGACGGCTGAGAGGCTCTCGGAGGAGGCATCGGGTTTAAATTGAAACAAGACGATATGTTCGATCATAGGAGAGGTCAATTAAGTCCCTTTTAAAGATACCCTGGATCGTAAAGCTTAGGCTAAAGAAAGCATTATCATGGTTAATCAGCTCGTCGATTCCTCAACCCTGATTCAGACTCCTACGTTTCCGACACCCGAAACGCCTCAGATTTTAGCGGCGATCGACGTGGGAACCAATTCTGTACATATGGTGGTGGTTCGGATCGATCCCACACTCCCCGCGTTTACCATTATTGACCGGGAAAAGGAAACAGTTCGTTTGGGCGATCGCGACTCAAAAACGGGGGAGCTGAAAGTAGAGGTAATGGAGAGGGCGATCGCTGCTTTTCGGCGTTTTTTGCAGATTGCTAAAAGCCTCGAAGCGGATGAGATTGTCGCTGTTGCTACCAGCGCTGTAAGAGAATCCCCAAATGGTCGAGATTTCCTCAAACAGATTAAATCTGAACTAGGGTTAGAGATTAATCTGATTTCTGGACAAGAAGAAGCACGACGAATTTATCTTGGAGTCCTTTCTGGGATGGACTTTCAAGGTCTACCCCATGCCATTATTGATATTGGTGGGGGATCGACGGAGTTAATTTTAGGAGATGGACAAGAACCTCGCTCCCTGAGCAGCACCAAGGTGGGAGCCGTCCGGTTAACAGCAGAATTTATTACCACCGATCCGATTAGCGATCGCGAATTTAACTATCTCAAAGCCTATATTCGAGGACGCTTAGAACGGGCAGTTGAAGAGCTACAAAGTTATCTTCAATGGGGCGAAATTCCCCGGTTAGTGGGCACATCGGGAACCATTGAAACCTTAGCATGTATTGATGCTTGGGAACGGCTAGGTATGGAACCGAGTCCCTTAACCGGTTATGAGTTAAAGCTAAAAAACTTACAAGAGATTATTGAGCATTTGCGTAAGCTGCCAGAGAGCGATCGCGCCCAAATTCCCGGAATGTCGGAAAAACGCTCAGAAATCATTATCGCAGGCGCTTTAGTTCTCCAAGAAGCCATGATTTTATTGGGTATCAATTCCTTAGTTATTTGCGAGCGGGCCCTACGAGAAGGTATCATTGTAGACTGGATGCTCACTCATGGTTTAATTGGCGATAAATTAGAATATCAAAGCCAAGTCCGCTATCGTAGTGTCCTCAAAGTAGCCCAAAAATATCAGGTGAACTTAGAATCGAGTCAGCGTATGGCTAATTTTGCTGTTCATCTGTTTGATTGCACCCAAGGAATTCTCCATTATTGGGGAAACTCAGAACGAGAACTACTCTATGTAGCCACAATTTTACATAACTGTGGAGTTTATGTGTCCCATGCAGCCCATCATAAGCATTCCTATTATTTAATTCGCCATGGTGAATTACTGGGATATACAGAAAATGAAGTAGAAATTATTGCCAATATCGCCCGATATCATCGGAAAAGTGCCCCGAAGAAAAAGCATGAAAACTATACCAATTTGATGCATAAGAGCGATCGCCAGTTAGTGAGTCAAGTTAGCCCATTTTTACGATTAGCCGTTGCTTTAGACCGCAGACAAATTGGGGCAGTCGAGTCTTTTAGTAGTCATTATAACCCTTCAACAAAAGAGTTTTATTTAAAACTTCAGCCAGCCGATATCAATGACAATTGCGAATTAGAACTTTGGAGTATTAATGATAAAAAAGAAGTGTTTGAATCAGAATATGGAATTAAAGTACGTGCAGGTTTGAGTTAACTGAAAAACGTTTTTTATCCTGCAATAATCGAGTAATATTTTCCGCATCTAAGGGTTTAGCAAAAAAGTAGCCTTGACCAAATGTACAGTTTAAACTGCACAGTTGCTGCATCTGATCGATGGTTTCAATCCCTTCAGCAATAGTTTCCATCCCTAAACTGTGCGCGAGAGAAATAATTGTATGAACAATTTCTGCCTTTTCTCCCCATTGGGTTATTTTTTGCACAAAAGAGCGATCTACTTTCAGAGTATCCACAGGGAAACGATGTAAGTAAGCTAAAGAACAGTATCCCGTGCCAAAATCGTCAATGGAGAGTTCGATATTGCGCTTTTTTAGTTCGTGGAAAATGGCGATCGCACTTTCAGGATCTTCCATGATAGCCGTTTCCGTAATCTCTAGCTTCAAGTATTGGCCCGGTAAATTCGCTTCAGCTAGAATACAATCGATGCGATCGCATAAATTCGGCGTTAATTGGCGACTCGATAAATTCACACTCATCTTTAAGTGGGAAAAATCCCTAAATTGGGTGTGCCACTGTTTTAATTGCCGACAACTTTCTAATAATACCCATTCACCAATAGCGCCAATTAAACCCGATTCTTCAGCAACGGGGATAAATACTCCAGGAGAAACAAATCCTCTCTCCGGATGATACCATCGAATTAAAGATTCAAAACTAATAATTTTACCGCTTCCTAAGGCGACAATGGGTTGATAGTAGACATAAAATTCTCCTGGATGTGCATTATTCTTATTTTCTGGATAGAGTAGTAAACGCAGATCCGTTTCGATCTGCATTCGCTCCATCGCTTCTTGACGCATAGTCCAATCAAAAACAACAGTACAATTTTTACCTTGTTTTTTAGCTCGATACATGGCAATATCGGCATTGCGGAGGATATCATCCACATCCTGATTCTCAGGTAAGTTATAAGCAATACCAATACTAGCCTGCATAAACAAATCATGACCCCCTAACTTAAAAGGTTGTTCAAGATGTTCGTGAATGTGATTAGCAATATCAATCACATCTTGTAGCCGATCCTGGTTTTCCACCAGAATCGTAAACTCATCCCCGCCTAATCGCGCAATGGTGTCATGTTCGCTAATACACTGTCGTAGAGTCCAGGCGATCGCAATCAACAACAAATCGCCCACCCAATGCCCCATACTATCATTAATACTCTTAAACCCATCTAAATCAATAAATAAAACCGCAAATTGATAGTTAGGATTTTCATGATATCGAGCATTAGCCTTAGCTAAAGCCTTGATAAAATAGGCCCGATTAATCAGTCCTGTCAACGAATCATGGGAGGCATAATAGCGCAGTCTTGTTTCCTGCTGTTTTTGTTCTGTAATATCAACGACAGACCCCTCATAATAAAGTAAATTTCCTTGGTTATCTTTAACCCCTCTTGCTCGTTCCAAAATCCAAATAATGCTGCCATCCCGACGATAAATTTCCGCTTCAAACTGAGAGAGTACTTCTTTTTCTTCTAACAACATTTTGAATTCTTTTCGACTCTCCGGATTAACATAAAGTTGATGCTCCACATCTGCCATGCTATCCATCAAATCTTCAGCAGATTCATACCCATAAATTTTAGCCAATGCTGGATTAGCACCAATCATTTTTCCTTCAGGAGTCGTTTGAAAAATACCTTCCATGGAATTCTCAAAAATACTCCGATATTTTGCCTCAGCTTGCTTCAATTCAAGCATCGATCGAAGTTGCATAGCTACGGAAGCCAGTAATTCCATCAACTTAGGATCTTTTTCTTGAGAGTATCTTCTGAAGAAGACTAACACAGCCAAAATATGATGATTAGCTAAAATGGGAACTCCTAAACCTGATTTTATACCACATTCTGCTGCTACTTTATTGCGGAAAAACAAATCACATGATTCTTGAGAGATATCAAAAACCCATTCCGTTTTTTGTGAACCCCAGACTCGTCCAGGTAAACCGACATGAGGTGGAAAAGCCATCTGCTCACTGACCGCTCGAAAATATTGGATTTTTGGATATATTTCTGGACAGATTTGACTGTGTTGATACCAGACTCGACTACAGACTAACTCCTGTTTTTGAGCAGAAGGTATCCAAGCTTCAGCAATATCCCAACGAGTAGCTTCACAAATGAGTTCCATCGTTACTGCCAGAGCGCGATCGAAATTCTTGGATTCACTAACTGCTTGAGTGAGTTGATAAAGGAGATGAATTTCCGTTTCGCGACGTTGACGGTCAGTAATATCAATGCCTAGACCAACAAAATATTCGATTTGATCGGTTTCTGGATTAGCGATAGAACGTCCATTCCATTCTACTAAAATTTCTTGACCTTCTTTAGTTAATATGCGATTTTGATGATGGATGGGTTCTAGGGAATGATAATGATGTTCAAATATTACCGATAATTCAGCACGATCGGCTTCTGGGACAAAGTGAGAGAGGTAATCTAAACCCATCGCTTCTTCTGCTGTATATCCTAAAACTTCCAGCATCGATTTGTTGATTTTTTTTACCTTTCCATCTATCCCAATGGCTACAAAAAACGCTGGATTCGATTCCCATAAAATATGATTAAAACCTTCGTTTTCTCGATCGGAGAAGTTTTCCAGGGTAGTGAAGAGATTGTTTTTATTTGTTCTGTTCAAGGTTTTGCTAATTAAAACAACACTGGTGAGTCCTAAACTAAAAAATAGAATGGGAATTCCCCGATCGCCTGATACAACCAGACCGCTTAGGGAGCGATCGCTTCTACTTTCCAGTATAATTGACTGGGTAGATGGATCTCTCCCCTGAGTCGCTTTCCACTCAACTTCGTGATTATTCAAAGTAATAGGTTAAGTAATAATACTGAGAGAAGAGGCGATCGCAATAATCCACAACAACCGTAACATAGAACTCATAACCATTACACCATCTAGCTTACCGTCTTTCAATCCCACCATCATCTAACCACAATTTCCCCTCAAATTACTAGGAAAAATGATTGCAAGATAGTTCTCCATAACTCATCTAAGTACATTCATTACCTCACCACAATCCCTGAATTTTGGACTTTAATCTCTCATCCTAATTCCTGTGAACTATCATTTTTGTTACACATGATATAAATTTCTTCCAGATAAAAAATTAACAGTGCTGATCTCCTATATGACTAGACTAGCCAACTTCCATAAAATTTGCTATTATTTCCCATCTAACCTTCCTATTTATCTATCGCACCACGCAAAAAATAATCTGGAATTAACATAAATGAGTCTGTAGTTCTGGCAATCTAGAGCTAAGATAAGGGGTGATTTAAGCTGGACTAGCAAACCCATTGATTTCTTGGAGAAATCAAATCACAATCAAACCAGCTTAATTGAAAGGTCTGATGACCCCTCTTGATATAGTTAAATCATTTGAGACACGATTGGAGGAACTAACTCATGGCAAATTTTGATGCGTCCGCAGAAACACAAGATACAGTAATATCTGGAACTAACGATGTCGATAATATTACAGGAGGCAGTGGCAATGATGTTCTGACCGGTCAGAATGGTAATGACAATATTAAAGGAAATGCTGGAAATGATATTCTAAATGGAGACAATGGCAACGATAACCTTGAAGGCGGTGAAGGCAATGATGTCCTCAATGGTGGAAATGGTAACGATGTCCTCAAAGGTCAAGCTGGACAAGATATTCTCACCGGTAGTGATGGTAATGACAACCTTGAAGGCGGACTGGGTAACGATGCTCTAGATGGGGGCAATGGTAACGACACTCAAAAAGGTGAAGACGGTAATGATAAGCTTTTTGGAGGGTCTGGAGACGACAACCTAGAAGGGGGGGCAGGTCAAGATACCCTTGATGGTGGAGAAGGTAACGATCTAGTCCTCAAAGGTGGTGCTGGCAACGACATCATTTTAGGGAATGCCGGCAATGATAAGCTCGAAGGTGAAGAGGGGAATGACTTCTTAGATGGAGGAACGGATAATGATGAGCTTCGTGGTGCCAATGGCAATGATACCCTGCTAGGACAAGCGGGCAATGATTCATTATTTGGTGAAGCCGGTAATGACTCTCTCCTAGGTGGAGAGAATGACGATCGCTTAGAAGGGGGTGACGATAATGACTACCTTAATGCAGGAGCTGGTAACGACCAAATCCTCAAAGGAGGAAATGGAGATGACACCATCTTAGGAGAGGCTGGAAATGACAAGCTTGAAGGCGAAGAAGGCAATGATTCTCTAGATGGAGGAGCTGACAATGATGAACTTCGTGGCGGTAATGGCAACGATACTCTTCTAGGGCAAGCTGGTAATGACCAGTTATTCGGCGAAGGAAATGATGACTCCATGCTTGGTGGTGCCGGACAAGATGAACTAGAAGGTGCTGATGGTAATGACTACCTCAATGGGGGCGCTGATAATGATGGGAAACTCCAGGGTGGCAATGGAGATGACACCATCTTAGGAGAGGCTGGAGATGACAAACTCGAAGGTCAAAATGATAATGACTCCTTAGATGGTGGAGAAGGTAATGATGAACTTCGTGGCGGTAATGGCAACGATACTCTCCTAGGGCAAGCCGGTAATGACCGGTTATTCGGCGAAGGAAATGATGACTCCATACTTGGTGGTGCTGGACAAGATGAACTAGAAGGCGCTGATGGCAACGACTACCTTGATGGTGGAGCTGATAATGACACGAAACTTCAAGGAGGTAGTGGCAATGATACGATCCTTGGAGGTACGGGAGATGACAAACTCGAAGGTCAAAATGATAATGATAGCCTGATTGGTGGAGAAGGTAATGACGAACTCAGAGGGGGTTCAGGCAATGATTACCTCGAAGGTGGCGCAGGCACTAACCAAGTTTTTGGTGAGGATGGGGATGATACTCTAGTTGCCGGTGTAGATGGAAATGGTTCTACCTTTGATGGTGGCAATAATAATGACTGGATCTCGTTTGCCAAAGCAACGGTTGGCTTTACAGTCGATTTAACCGCTGGCACAGCAACCGGAACAGGCATTAGTTACACTCTTGCCAACATCGAAAGCGGGGTCATTGGTTCTGCTCAAGCAGATATGATTACCGCAGGTGCTACTGGCAATTTAACCCTGCAAGCTGGATTGGAGAGCGATACTTATAAGCTGACGACTACTAATGCCAAAGGCAGCAAGATTGATGATGCTGGCGGTACTCTAGATGTTCTGGAGATTGACAGCACGACTCTAGAAACTACTGGTCCAGGTCAAACTACGACCAATGGAAATATTGGGGTGTTTCGGGTAGACAATACCAGCACCAGTTTGATTATTGACTTGAACAATAACGGGACTTTTGAGGCTAATGATGATTTAGAGGTTCAAAACTTTTTCTCCACTACAGCCAATACTGGAGGAACTGGCTTAATTGAAAGGGTAGGTAACCTGAATGCTAGTGATATTTTGTCAACCTTTCCTTCTCCAACCCCAACCCCAACTCCAACCCCAACCCCGACTCCAACCCCAACCCCAACTCCAACCCCAACTCCAGGTATAACTGATCCAGTGGCTCCTCCATCGAATACTCCAAGTCCTACGCCAACACCCACACCCGGCCTGAACCCGGTTCCTGGAGCTTCAGGAGATGATTTTCTGACAGGAGGGACGGGTAGTGATAGCGTCCAAGGTTTGGATGGCAACGATCAACTTTATGGTCTTGGTGGTGATGATGTCATGACGGGTGATACGGGTAACGATCTCGTTAGTGGCAATACAGGTAATGATCAGATCTCGGGTGGTATCGGTAATGATACTGGATTTGGCGGTCAAGGGAATGATACCGTCAATGGCGATGAGGGTGATGATTCGTTGATGGGCGATCGCGGCAATGATACGGTTTCTGGTGGTACAGGTAACGATACCAGCTTCGGCGGCCAGGGCAATGACTCCCTCATTGGTGGTGATGGTAATGATGTCCTGAGTGGAGATGTTGGTACAGATACCTTACTCGGTGGAGCGGGTAACGATCTGTTTGTCCTCCGCACCAGTACAGCAAGTACCAGCGTGGCAACAGCCGATCTCATCCAAGATTATCAAGTTGGAGTTGATATTATTGGCTTAACCGGTAACTTGACCCCTGCTGCTTTGACGGTGACGATCAACGGTAACGATACGGTGCTGAGTATTACGGCAACCAACCAAATTTTAGGTGTTCTGACCGGTCAGTTTACGTTTCAACAGTTGACGTTTGCCTCGATTCAACTGCCGAATGGATTAGTTTAAGTTCCAAGCTAGTTGGGTAGGGGCGAAAAATATGCAAGCCCCTACTTTCGCTTTTACAACGAGGTCTCTACTACAGCGATCGCCGCTTCCAAGGCGATCGCCACGTGCGTCCAATGGGTTCCTCCCTGACAAAACACCACATAAGGTTCCCGCAACGGCCCATCTGCTGACAACTCGGAGGTACTCCCATCAATAAATGTACCCCCAGCCATTACTAACTCGCTCTCATATCCAGGCATTTCCCCCGGAACCGGATCGAGATAGGAACCTACGGGGGAAAATTGCTGAATTGCCCGGCAAAATGCCTTTAATTTCTCAGGTGAACCCAAACGAATGCCCTGAATCAAATCCCGTCGGGGAGCCAAAGGAGCGGGATTCACGGCATATCCCAGGCGATCGAACACATACCCGACCAAATAATTCCCCTTCAATGCCTCGCCCACCATCTGCGGAGCCAAGAATAAACCCTGATATAACAGGCGATGCTGGTCAAATGTAGCCCCTCCCGTACTGCCAATCCCAGGGGCTGTCAAGCGGCAAGCAGCCTGCTCTACGAGGTCAGAACGACCGGCCAGATACCCACCCGCCGTCACCAAAGTTCCCCCCGGATTCTTAATCAAAGACCCCGCCATCAAATCTGCCCCCACCTGTGTCGGTTCCTGCTCTTCTACAAATTCCCCATAACAGTTATCCACAAAACAGACTGTATCTGGATTTTGCGCCTTTACCCTTTCAACAATCTTGGCAATATCAGAAATCGACAAACTCGATCGCCAGGAATAGCCACAAGAGCGCTGAATCAACACCATCCGCGTCTGTGGTTTCACCCCTTGCGCTAGAGCCTCCCAATCAATTTCACCGTGAGGCGTTAACTCCAACTGACGATACTCAATCCCATACTCGATGAGCGATCCAGAGCCTTCACCCCGCAGTCCAATTACCTCCTCCAGGGTGTCATAGGGAGCGCCCGCAACCGAGAGTAGTTCATCCCCTGGACGCAATACCCCAAACAGGGCACAGGCGATCGCATGGGTTCCCGATACCAACTGCACGCGGGCGATCGCCCGTTCCGCTCCCATTACCTCAGCCAAAACGCGATCGAAGGTTTCGCGCCCTAAGTCATTATGACCATAACCCGTTACACTAGAAAAATGATGTACCCCCACTTTCTGCGATCGAAAAGCCTGCAAAACTTTTCGTAAATTGTGCTTGATTCGAGCATCCACGCTAGAAAAAATAGGGGCGAGTGCATGTTGTGCCTCTTGGATCTGTTCTAAGGGATTCATTTTTCTCTACTAATGGGTAAAGGGGCGCGATCGTTCCAAACAGCAGGATATCCTGCATTGTTATAAATTGAGATTACTGCATGAGTGTTGCCACAACCAATAAACATCCCCTAGATTGGGTCAACGTCAGCTACTTCCTATTAATTCACCTAGCGGCCTTGTTTGCTTTCCTGCCCAGTAACTTTAGTTGGTCTGCGATAGCATTAGCCTTAGCCCTCCACTGGATTACCGGTGGATTAGGCATTACCCTAGGATTTCACCGTTTAGTCAGCCATCGGAGTTTCCAAGCCCCCAAATGGCTAGAATACTTCCTCATTTTTTGCGGCAGTTTAGCCTGTCAAGGCGGTGTACTTGATTGGGTTGGACTTCATCGGATGCACCATCTTTATTCAGATACTGAAGCCGATCCCCATGATTCTAACGCTGGGTTCTGGTGGAGTCACATGGGATGGCTTTTACATATTATTCCTAAACGCAGTGAAGTCCCCCGGTTTACCAAAGATATTGGCGATGACCCAGTTTACCAGTTTTTACAAAAGAATTTTGTCCTGATCCAAGTTGCCTTTGGTCTCCTCTTGTATTTCTTAGGCGGTTGGCCTTTTGTCGTTTGGGGAATATTTGTCCGTTTAGCAGTTGTCTTCCATTGCACTTGGTTTGTCAACAGTGCTACTCATAAGTTTGGTTATGTTAGCCATGAAAGCCATGACCACTCCAAAAATTGCTGGTGGGTTGCCCTCGTTACCTATGGTGAAGGATGGCACAATAACCATCATGCCTATCAATATTCAGCTCGCCATGGTTTGCAATGGTGGGAAATTGATATCACTTGGATGACAATTCGACTGCTTGAGATGTTGGGATTAGCGACTAATATTAAATTAGAACCGAAATCCAGTCAATAGTTTATTAACAAGCGAATGGATTGAAGGGTTGCCTTTGAGCAACCCTAATTATTTTTAAAGTTTCATATCTTTGCCGTACTTCAAGGGATAATTCACGATAAATAAACCTTCAGGGTTCCTTTAGAGCATTATCAGGCTTTTCTCAGAATTGGGACTTAATCTGTAGGGGTGAGGGGAAGTTACTGGCACAGATGAGAGCATGTTAATTAAAAATTTAGGGCATCGATTTAAGTTTAAGTTTAACTCGCTACAATTTCGTCTCACCCTGGGTCTGGCAATCGTGTCTGGGATTGGATTAGGATCGGTTGCCATTGCCACAGGCTTAAAAATGCAGCAACAGTTGGTCTTAACCCATAAACAAAATATAGAATACATTGCCGAACGCTTACCGAATGATATCAAGATTTATAGCCAACGGTTTAGTCAGCGTGAAACCTTAGAAATGGTGATTCAAGATGTAAGCGCTGAAAATATTTTTTTGTGGATTCAAGCTCCAGATGGTGAAATTATTGCCCGATCGCCCAATCTCCAGCGATCGCTCGATCCCGAAAATGCCGATCTCCTCAACATTAGTAATGCTCCCATTCAACCGGAAGTCTACCCCTACAAAGGGCGCTATTTTGTTCTCTGTGCCGGTCCACTCAGGGTCAATGAGCAACACTTGGGTAAACTCTATCTGGCTCAAGATATCACCTCAGAGCAACAAATGCTGTTGGAGATGCTCAGAAATTTGATCGGGGTGAGCGTGTTCGCCTTGCTCCTGATTGTGATTATGATGGCGATCTATATTCGGCGATCGCTCGATCCGGTGCGTAAAATTAGTGAATATGCAGTTAAAATTTCGGCACAAGATTTAGGGGAAGTTTCCCTCAGCTTAGATCCGGCTCCTTCCGAACTGCAAGAGTTGACTAATACCTTAGATTTGATGCTCTCGCGCTTGTCTGAATCTTGGGAACATCAGCGGCAATTTGTCAGCAATGTTTCCCATGAGTTACGAACCCCGTTAACCATTGTTCATGGGTATTTGCAAAGTACCCTAAGACGAGGAAAAAATCTTACCGAACCTCAACGGGAAGCCCTGGAAACCGCAGCAGGAGAAGCCGATCGCACCATTCAATTGTTGCAAGACTTGTTGGAACTGGCACGGACGGATAATGGGCACATTCATTTTGAACTCGACAAGATATCCCTAACCGACTTAGTTTTAGAAGTCGTCGATATGGCGCAACAGTATAGCAACCGTAGTATAGAACTGGATTTAGGGGATTGGCCGGTGGAGATTAAAGGCGATCGCAACCGCTTAAAGCAAGTCTTGCTCAATTTAATCGATAACGCCGTCAAATATTCCGACCCCGACACCGTAATTACTCTGAAACTCGATAAAGAGAGCGATCGCGTTTGTCTGCAAGTGTGCGATCGCGGTGAAGGCATCCCCCTAGCCCATCAAGCCAGAATCTTCGAGCGCTTTTATCGCGTTGACGACGCTCGCGCCCGCTCCACCGGAGGAACCGGCTTAGGCTTATCCATTGTCAAAACTCTCATCGAAGGCATGGGAGGGCGCGTTACCGTCGTTTCTAAATTGGGAGAAGGCAGCACTTTTACCATCAGTTTACCATGGTATTAGAAACCGGGTTTTGAGCTTCATCTCCATCGCAGGTGGCATCTGTGGGCAGAAACCCGGTTTCTTTGCACTTTTCGCGATCTCCGCCTCTCCTGCACACCTTACAAATTCTGTAGGAGAGGGCTATTTTCCATAAATTTTCCCCATCATCCAGCAACAGACAAACGTCACCAGCAACCAAACCGCAGCGCACCCGAAGCCAACAACAGGATATGCCGGAATAGTGGGGGTGTGACTGGGAACACTCATCAGTTGCTGAATATGGGGGTCAACAAAGTTGGTTCCCAGGTTTTCCAGAGCTTCCCGTTGTCGATTTTTAGCGAGTTGTTCGGCATTGAGAAAGGGATTTTTATATTGGCTTTCCATTGCGTTCTTCTCCTGATTGTTCAACGTTTTTTCGGCGCTGAAATTACGGTAGGAAAAGCCAAATAGGAATAAAATTAGGGATAAATAGAATTCAAATAGAAAAATTCTATTTAGGCTGAAACCCAGTCTAGGACGTAGAAACCCGGTTTCTTGAAGAAACCGGGTTTCTGAGCCGAGTGGTATATAATGGAGAAAACTAAACTGTTGGGAAAATGAACAGAGAACGTCAACAGCAGTTTCTTGAATATCTCGCAGACCAGTACAAGTTTTATCGCGATCGGCGTGAGGTCTTCTTCGCTCGTTTCGATCCGGCGAATGCTGATAAACCTCATAATCAGTTGCACTTGTCTTTTGAAGACGGTTTGAACAAAAGGCAGAAGATTCAAGATGAATTACAGAATATTGGTGAACGTTTAAAGCAAGATGGCTGTGAAATTGTCAGCAAGAAAGGACGCGCTAAAAAAGGTGGAAGTCCTTGGGAGCAGGCCTATAACTGGTTATGGACGGTCAAGTTTCCGGAATGGGAAAAAGACCATGAACCCCCTGAAGAGGGAATCAACTGGAAAGACCTCTGTAACCGCGCCTTCTGGGAGGAGAAAACCCGGCGCAAGCGTGCCACGGAGAAGGGTCACGAGGTGCAGGTTTATGTGCCCTTGGGATTGGTGAAGCGCCAGCAGCAACCGCGACGGACGGGAGAAGAGATGCCGGGGGCGGAAGCGGGGATGCAGCAGTATCAACTGACGGAAAAGGAGATCGAAGAGCGCTACGAATACGAGAATTTTTTAGCGAAAGTTATCGGTAATGCGGAGAAAAATTTGGCCATTATTGGGGAGCCGGGGGCGGGAAAAACGACCTGGTTAGACCAGATTGGGCAGGATTTGATTAACACAGAACGTTATCCGATTTGGATACCCTTGGCGCGGTTGCAGGGGATGACGCTGGAGGCGTTTTTACTGGAGAAATGGTTAAAGGAAAATTTGCAAGTTTTGCAGCCGACACCGGAACAGAAGGATGAGTTTATTGAGTGGTTTAAGACGGAGAAGGTGTGGGTATTGTTGGATGGTGCAGATGAAATGTCTGCGGCTAATCCCGTGGTGGAGATTCGCGAGTCGTTGACGGGATGGGTGCAGCAAGCGCGGGTGGTGTTGAGTTGTCGGTTGAATGTCTGGGAAAGTAACCTGACAACGTTAGAGGGTTTTGAAACCTATCGCACGTTATGTTTTGAACGAGAGCAGGTGGAGCAGTTTATTACAGATTGGTTTAAGTGGGAGAAGGAACCGGAGTTAGGGAAACAGTTGGCGCAGAGGTTGCAGGAAGCGGAAAGTGCCCGGATTTTGGATTTGGTGAGAAATCCTCTACGGCTGTCTCTGTTGTGTAAAAGTTGGGTATTAAATCCAGGAATTTTACCCGTAACCAAAGCTAATTTATATGAACAGTTTTGCCGAGATTTTTACATCTGGAAACAGGATAAGTTTCCGACCACGTTTGTGCAGAGACAGCAGTTAAATCAACGGTTGGCCGAGTTAGCACTCAGAGGTATTAGAGAGAATGTGCTGTTTCGGGAAACTTTGGTGTATGAGGTATTGGAGGAAGAGGAATGGGTTAAGTTAGCCAAAGATGTCGGTTGGTTGAATTTTGTCTATCTCGATAATTACACTGAGGAGCCAGTTTATGCCTTTTTACATTTGACGTTTCAGGAGTATTTTGCCGCTTGTGCGGTGCCAATCTGGCACTGTTTTCTGCCCTCGGATCATTCGCCAGAACAGCCTTCGAGCCAACCCTATCGGATTTTTGAATCTCGTTGGCGCGAGGTAATTTTATTGTGGTTGGGACGTAGAGATGTTGAGCATGAGCAGAAGGAGGAGTTTATTGAGGCGTTGGTAAGTTTTGAGCATGGGATTGAAGAAAGATTTTATGAAGATCGAACCTATTTACTTGCGGCTGACGGGCTGGGACAGCTTGAAAATACTGAAAATACTAAATTAAGTGATGCTATTATTAGACAGATTATAGTCTCGGCATTTCATGATTTTGAGATTGGGCAAGGAGGATGGCAACCTTCTATTTATCCAATTGAGTTGATTTACGAGAAAACATTCTTAGCAACTAATAAAGATCGATTAATCGAAGAGCTATCGACCTTCATTACTTCTTCTGAATATTCTGCATACGCTCGTAGTAATGCTGCCAAATTTTTAGGGAAAATAGATCCGGGAAATCAAATAGCGATTTTGACTCTAATAGAGATCATGCAAACACCTGAGTATGATGGTATTTTTGAATATGCTGCCTATAACTTGGCAGAAATAGGTTTCGAGAATACAGATGCAATTGACTTTTTTATTTCAATTATTCAATCGTTTAGAAATTTCTATGTCCAGGACGAAGAGAGGGTTTGGCGAGCAGTTGAAATGCTGGGTTGGATAGGGCATGGTAATTGCAAAGCAATAAAAATATTGTTGAGTATACTAAAAGTAGGAAAAAGAAAATATAGAATATCTTTTTCTCAAGCGTCTGAAACTTTAAAGTTAATTGCACAAAATAATTATTATGCTATCTCTAGATTACAGCATATTCTGACTCATGATAGAGAATGCGATCGTCATGTAATTGCAAAAACTTTGGGACTTATTGATCCCCAAAATAAATTGGCTATTGCTGAGATGACTGAACTTTTAGAGATGACGGAAAATCCTGATGAACGTAGAGTAATTGCTGAAGATTTAGGGGAAATCGATCCAGGCAATGCTAAGGCGATTTGTGCATTGCTCAGTTTGATTCGATCTCCTAGAAGCAGTGTACAGATATTTTTTGTTTCTGATGCTGTGTCTAGTTTAGTGGAAATCGCTAATGGAAATCAGCAAGTAATTGAAGAATTATGTAATATCCTAGAAAACAATAATGATGAGTTCATTCGTGCGTCTATTGTAAAGCATTTATGGAAAATAGATCCCGATCATTTCCAATCTCTAGCCGTTTGTGAATTGGTTGATATCCTGAAAAAAACAGATCATTCACTCCTCCTCTTAAATTTACCACGAGACTTGGAGAAAATTGCCAAAGGAAATGCTGATGCGATCGCTGTCTTAATTGAAATGATGGTAACGACTGATAGTGAAAATATACGCAGAGGTGCCATTCATAGTTTAGGCCAGATTGCCCAAGGTCATTCTGATGCGGTCACGACTCTAAGTAATATTCTTGACTGCAATCAAGATGACCAAACGTTGTGGCAAGCTGCTGATAGTCTAAAAATGATCGATCCAGGAAATTCTAAGGCAATAGTCACTCTACTCAAGCTACTTATAACTAGCAAGCATCAACATACACCTAAAAATGCTGCTCAAAGTTTAAGCAATACGACTCTGAGTAATACACAAGAAAGAGGCATTGTATCTACTCTACAACGTCAGATCAACAATGAAACCTACGAGAACAACTCCGATCTATTCAACAACTGCTACGAACTCCTCTGGAATATTGCCCAAGATCTCCCCTACCCCGACTTCTACCGCGCTTGGCATCATCTCGACACTGCCCCCCATCCCGAAGTCGCAGACCAAACCCCGGTAGGCAAAACCGCCCTCACGGACACCCTCAACGCCCAACTCCTCGACCTCCCCAACCAACTGCACCCCACCCCCCACACCACTCCCGTCTGTGTGGATATCGAACACTTAACCGACTATACCAACAAGAACGAACTCGCAGAAGCCTTAAGTAACCCCATCTTTGAGCAGCTTTTTCCTGGGGAAATCGTGCCAGAAATTACCAATCGAGCGAAACTGCAAAGGCAACTCATGAACGCCAAACAACGCCTACCCCGCCCCCACATTGCCCTAATTTTGCACAACGGCGACCCCCAAGAGTGCCTCCTGCATCTGTGCCAGTTCCTCGCTCCCACCGTCTCCATTGCCGGCATTACCCATACTCCCCTCGATGCTCCCCTGCGCGGCTTCCCCCCAGATCGGGAGAACTTGGTCTCGGCGCTGCAATCTTGGCTAGAGTCCCTAGTGTGAAAAGAAACCAGGTTTCTAAGGACTTTCCTGATGGGATGCCAGATTGGGCAAGAAACCCGGTTTCTCTCTCTTCGTTATTACCGCAAAAATCGAGTAGTGACCACGAAAGTTCAAATTTAGATAAAATATCAGCAAATCCCCTCTTCTCTGTCAGCGCGATCGCTTGCCGACAGTTATCGATTTCCATACTGCCAATATTATAGGTATCATCAGAAGAGATGAATTGACTATAACCCAATATTTGATGCCGATTGGCGATCGCGAATGCCAATCTTAAGGATTAAACTGATAATCGCGCAGCCAAATCCGAATCGCCTCGGAAATGGCGGCTTCTCGACTCTCTGGTAAACGAAGCAACCGCTCCCCATCCGTCACCGCAGACAAGAGTAAGACTAACTCCCATCCCTGTTCAGTCTCGCTCAAAAATAGCCAATAATAGATCTGGCGATCCACAATAGTCAGTCCTTGATAGGTGCGCTCTAAGGAGGTGAGAAACACTTGGCGGGAATTTTCCGGAATCTCTTCTTCAAAGGGAAGAGGTAAAGGGTCAAAATCGGGTTTTCCCACCGTAATGACTGAGGGTAAAGGATTGGGTTTTATCCGGTCGCGCTGACGCTGAATCATCCGATTGGCATAACCGGGAAAATCCCGCACCATATCCTGGATTAACTGCTCAAAATTATCCCCATAGCGCTTCACGCTAGGGAATAGGGAATGGGGAATAGGGAATAGGATTGTGGTATATGGCTTTGGCGATGCAGCAGTGTCCTCCAATACAGCACTTTGTGCTGTATTGGTTGAGGCAACCCTAACTTCTGAACCTTCATACACAACCCAAGGATGTCCGAGGGTCAATTCCCAGAACAGCATTGGATTTAACCTGTAAGCTCATCAATAATCCGCCTCCAGGCTCCTTGGGGATCGGCAGCCGCTGTGATGGGCCTGCCAATTACCAAATAACTCGCCCCTGCTTTGAGTGCCTCTTGGGGAGTCATCACCCGTCGCTGGTCTCCCCCTTCTGCCCAAGTCGGGCGCACTCCTGGACAAACCAACAGAAACTCCTCACCACAGACGCGCCGTAGCCCAGCCGCTTCCTGGGGAGAACAGACAGCTCCCTGAATGCCCGATTCCTGGGCGAGTAGAGCCATCTGTAGAGCATATTCAGGCAACTCCACAGGCACTTTGAGATCGAAGGCTAAATCCCGCGAATTTAAGCTTGTGAGCAAGGTAATTGCTAAGAGATTCGGAGGGGATAATCCCGCCGATTCCGCCCCTTCTCTGGCGGCTTCTAGGGCACGCTGCAAGGCTGTTCGACCGGCTGCTCCATGGACAGTCAGTAGGTCTACCCCATAGCGTCCGGCGGCTCGACAGGCTCCAGCCATGGTGTTGGGGATATCATGAAATTTGAGATCGAGAAAAATGCGCTTGTGCCGTTGTTTGAGTTCATCAAGGATGCTGGGGCCGGTGCTGACAAATAATTCGAGGCCCACTTTCCAGAACTCGACATCAGGCAATCGATCCAAAAGAGCGATCGCTTCTTCCCGACTTGAAACATCCAACGGCACGATAATGCGGTGGCCAGCCGTCATACATTCCCCTCCTTATTTGACCAACCGCGCAAACTTGTTTTTACCAACCTGCAACACTTTGCCCTCCATCTCCTCAACTTCTTCAAACACTAAATTGGGATTGCTCACTTTTTCCCCAGCTAATTTTACCCCACCGCCTTGGATCAAACGCCTCGCTTCCGAAGACCCCTTCGATAATCCCGCCGCGCTGACAATGTAAAATAACTTGGCTGGAAACTCCACATTTTGCAAACTAAACTCAGGAATCGTTCCCGCTTCCCCTTGACTCAACGCTGCTTTTTGGGCTTCTAAAGCCGCTTCCTGCCCCTTATATTGAGTCACCACATCCAAGGCTAATACCTTTTGCCGTTCCCTAGGATTTTCGGGTAATTCATCCCAAGAAAGATCGGTCAACAACTCCACATAGTCTTGAATAATGGAATCCGGAGTTTTTTCCAACTTAGAATACATCGTGACTGAATTCTCCCACAGTCCCACATAATTGCCCAAGGATTTCGACATTTTCTGCACTCCATCCGTCCCCAGCAAAATCGGAACTAACAAACCAAACTGAGGTTTCAGTCCAAAATGGCGCTGTAAATCTCGACCCACGGCAATATTAAACTTCTGGTCAGTTCCTCCTAACTCCACATCAGCTTTGACTGCCACAGAATCATAGCCTTGCATCAGAGGATAGAGAAACTCATGCAGATAGATAGGGTTTTCCTGGCTATAGCGTTCAGCAAAGCCTTCTTTCGCCAACATTTGGCCCACCGTCATCGTGGCCAAAAGTTTTAAAATTTCACTTAAATCTAACTGGCTCAACCATTCCGAGTTATAGCGAATTTCCAAGCGTCTGGGAGTCTCAAAATCGAGAATAGGACGCAATTGATCCAAATAGGTTTGGGCATTTTCCTTCACCTGTTCGGCCGTTAATTGACGGCGTACCTCAGATTTTCCGGTTGGGTCACCAATTTGAGCGGTAAAATCACCAATAATCAAAACTGCTGTATGGCCAGCATCCTGAAAGGCTCGCAATTTCCGCACGGCAATACTATGACCGAGATGCAAATCTGTCCCAGTGGGATCGATGCCTAATTTTACTCTCAACGGTTGTCCGGACTGCTCAATGCGTCGTTGTAAGTTCTCATCAGGATCGTTGCTATCGGGGCGATCGGGAAAAATTTCACTTACACCGCGATGCAGCCAATTCCAGGTTGAGTTGATACTTGTCATGGGATCAGAAGTTCTATAATCCATTAATATTTTGCTAATCTCTGTAATAACTGTTAACAGTTATCGCGGGTACAGGTTAAACTATGGGTCAGTCCCCATTCATCTATCCCCTAAGACTCAAGGTCTGGTTCTTATCCCTATCCATTTGTTCGAGCTGAGGAAGTTAAATCATCGTGTCGTCTAATACTATCAGTCGTAAGCCATCTAAATCTATTACCCCGGCCCTTCAATTTGTCCAAGGTGTGGGCAAAGTGGCAGGGGGTACGATTTTGGGAGTGATGATGCTCACCAGTTCTATCTTTGCTGGAGGACTGGTGGGTTTGGCCTTAAGTTTTCGGAATCTGCCAGATGTCCGCAGCCTCAGAAGCTATATGCCAACAGAGACCAGCTATATCTACGATATTAATGGCGAACTGCTGACTCGGATTCATGATGAGGCGAACCGGGAAGTGGTGCCTTTAGAGCGGATCTCTCCCCACTTGAAACTGGCGGTACTGGCGATCGAAGATTCCCATTTCTACCAGCACAATGGGATTAATCCCAGTAGTGTCGGTCGGGCATTGTTAGCCAATATTGAGAAGGGAGGGATTCGAGAGGGGGCTTCCACCATTACGATGCAGTTGGTGAAAAACCTGTTTCTGTCTCCAGAGCGGCAATTGAGTCGGAAGGTCGCTGAAGCGGTTTTAGCCCTGCGCTTAGAGCAAATTCTGACCAAAGATGAGATTTTAGAACTGTATTTGAACCAGGTGTACTGGGGCCATAATACGTATGGGGTGGAGACGGCTGCCCAAAGTTATTTTGCCAAAGCGGCGGCGGATCTAACTTTGGCAGAATCAGCAATGATGGCGGGTTTGATTCAAGCGCCGGAGAGTTTTAGCCCCTTTGTGGATTATAAGTTAGCCAAACGACAGCAGGCGATCGTTTTGGGGCGGATGCGAGAATTGAATTGGATTACGGCTGAAGAAGAGAAAGAAGCAAAAGAACAGCCGTTATTAGTGGGACGGGTGACTTCTTTTGGTCAAAGTAAAGTGCCCTATTTAACGGAGGCAGTGATTCAAGAACTCTCAGACCGCTTTGGTCGCGATATGGTGGTCAAAGGGGGATTGCGGATTCAAACCACGATCGATCTGAGGCTACAACGAATTGCCGAGCAAACGGTTAAGGATTGGCATAGTCGCCTCTATAGCCGAGGTGTTTATTACGATTACGATAATGGACAATTAGCTCTTGTAGCGGTTGATCCTCGCACCCACTTTGTAAAAGCGATGGTGGGAGGGTTTGATTATGAAACCAGTCAATATAACCGAGCAGTGCAAGCGCAACGACAACCTGGATCTTCGTTTAAACCGTTTGTTTACTATGCGGCATTTGCTAGTGGCAAGTATACACCTGAGTCGGTGGTGAATGACTCGCCAGTCAGGTATCGGGATGGTAGTGGCTATTATTCACCCCAAAACTATGGGGGGAGTTTTTCTGGCGCGGTCAGTTTGCGTAAGTCTCTTGAAGTCTCTTTAAATGTGCCAGCGGTTAAGATTGGTCAAGCGGTTGGTCTGAATAAGGTCGTTGAAGTCGTCCGAAATTTGGGGATTAAAAGTCCCATGGACCCGGTAATTTCCTTACCCCTAGGATCGGTTGATTTAACGCCTTTAGAGATGGCTGGTGCGTTTGCGACGTTTGCGAACAATGGTTGGCATTCCCAGCCGACGTTTATTGCCCAAGTGATTGATAGCCATGGCAATGTTTTATTGGATAATACACCTAAGCCGAAGCTGATTCTCGATCCTTGGGCGGTGGCTTCTCTCAATAGTACATTGCAAGGGGTGATTTCACGGGGAACGGCTACTGGTGCTAGATTGGGTCGTCCAGCGGCTGGTAAAACGGGAACAACCACTTCGGAGCGGGATATTTGGTTTGTGGGTTATGTACCCCAATTGTCTGTAGCGGTTTGGGTGGGCAATGATGATTATAGACCTCTGGCTAAGGGAGTTACTGGAGGTACATTTGTAGCTCCGATTTGGCGCGATTTCATGCACAAAGCTTTGGCGAATGAACCGGTGGAGAAATTCCGTTCTCCAAGTGAATTTCCCCGACCACAGCCATAGGATGGGTTCAAGATTTACGATTGTTTTTCTAGTTCAGATTTCATCCGCTCTAGGGTGAAATTCATTTGATCGAACATTTGTTGTGGGGTGACTCCAAATTGGCCCAACTGGGTTTTGAGTTGTTCAACAGTCATTTGGGCCATGAAGTCTTCGGAGAGTTCAAAGCGTTTCATAAATACTTTATATCGATCCATTAAGGCTTCCATCTGTTCAATGAATAGCTTTTTCCCTTCTCGATCGAATTTGCCGTAGTCACTGCCAAGCTGGATCAGGGATTGATAATCCTCAAAGAGTTTCTTTGCTTCTTGTTGAACAATTTCTGAATCAAAAAATCCCATAGCTTTTTTTGGATAGGTTTACTAACGGTGTTAAGGGCATTGAGATGATGCACTGGTTTTATTCTAATGGAGTCGGAGGTTCGAGTAAAATTCGGTTTTCCGTATTTATAGGGGATAGGGGGCTTCAACTGCTCAAGTATTGCACAATGAAATAGAAAGACTATGAGCATCCTGGTTTTGTGACTGCTCTAAAAATGGACTATTTTAGTTGGGTCAAGGGACTAGGATGTGCTTGAGGCTGGAATGGGGGTAGCTTAACGGTGTTGAATAAGGAAAAGAGTCGAAAGGTGGGTATGATTTTGGCGTTTTCTGGGATGTTGATTCCGATCGCCGGATTGCATAAGTTTTATTTAGGTCAACCTTTATGGGGGGCGATCTATTTATTATTGTCTTGGACTCCAATTCCCCATGTGGCTAGCGCAATTGATGGCGTGTGGTATTTGGTACAAAATGATGAAGAATTTAACCAGAATTATCCCGGCCCGGTTCCTGTTATTCCAGGACTGAAAATCCCCCAAGTCAATTGGTCAAAGTTTTGGCCGAAGCAGGATTCTACACCAACTGGCCCGATCGCCGATCGAGTAGAGTCGGTAGCGGATGCCCTACGGGAGTTAGAGGCTTTGCGTCAAGAGGGACTGATTACTGAGTATGAGTTTGAACAGAAACGCCGCCAACTTTTAGACAAGATTGCTTAGAGTAAGGAGGCAATTTAGGCAGTTGGGGAAGTTTGGGCAATGCAGGAAGCGTCGGGAGGGGAGGTAGGGTAGGCAGAGACTGAAGACTGGGCAAGGAGGGGAGGGAGGCCCTGTGACCCCATATACTAGAGCGTTGTGACGGAACGGGCCAACCGAGGTGGGTGGGTTGTTGATAAATGCGTTTCAAGGTATTGAGGTCGCGAGAGGAGATGGGGGGAGGATTGGGCACTTGGGAGAAATAGAGCGCGTCGGTGGGTTCGGGAGAATGGCCCCAAATGCCGAGAGCATGGCCCAGTTCGTGACGAGCAGTGGCGAGGGTATATTCTGAGGTTTGATTTGGAGTCAGGAAGATTTCACAGCGATGGAGCAGGTATTCCCGATCGGGCTGATGAGGAGGAGAGTCAAGATAGAGTTCATAGTTAGTGGTAGCCGATCGCACTCGTCCAAGCTGACCATCGGGGCCGAGTTTGAGGGGAGGGCGCTGTCGGTGAATGATGATATGGGATCGATCGGGGCGATCGCTAATTTCTAAGGGAAAATAGGCTTGCCATTCCTCAATGGCACGGGTGACGGCTTCAACCCAACGCGGATCGGGGGTATTGACATCCAGAGACACTTGTACGGGGAATTCAGACCAAATTAAATACCCAATTTTGAGGGGTTTAATCGCTTCAAAATAGTCTCCGAGTTCTTCCGGATCGTGCCATTGGGCTAAAAGGGAGGGGAGGGGATGGGCTTGTGGTGGAGAAACCCTAATTCTGGGGGGAAGGGCTAGAATGGTTGTACAAGAAAAGACCGCCAACAGGACTGTGGCGATCGCGTAAGCGATGGGTCGTATCATCATGCCCATCCAAGATCTTAAGCATAGACCTTGACGGAAAAGGTTTAACCTTTTGGCTATCCATCGCCAAGGAGCCATGGCATTAACCAACAGGTTCTAACCATCCAGCGCTTAACACTACCGTTAAGCCAAGAAAGAGAACGGTTAAAGCCCAGGTTGTCCGATTTAAGGTTGTTTCAGCACTTTTAGCACTGGTAAATAACTGGGCTTGGCCGCCAATACCGCCAATACCGTCTCCTTTCGGACTATGGAGAAGAATTAAGACCACCAGACTAAAGGCTGAGATGGCCCAAACAATTTGTAGGATACTGACAACACTCATAGGGTGAAATGGAATAAACAATCATGGAATAATGAAGTGCGGGTTTACCGAGAGAGGGAAACCGGCGATCGATTGGGTTGCACTTCATAGACAGGGTTCTGAAACATAGATTTCCCAGTCATTTCCTTAGGTTGAGGAATTTGTAGAATTTCCAGGATGGTAGGGGCAATGTCTGCCAAACAACCATCGCTTCTCAAGGCAACATTGTTGCCATGGCCAGGAATTTTACGCTTTTCACCTTCAACCAGGATAAAAGGCACGGGGTTCGTCGTATGGGCTGTCCAAGGATTCCCTTTCTCATCGTACATGAGTTCGGCATTGCCATGGTCGGCAATAATAATCGTGGTTCCTCCGACTTTACCGATCGCCTCGATCAGATGACCTAAGCAGCGATCGACCGTTTCAATCGCCTGAACGGCTGCATCCATCATTCCCGTATGACCCACCATATCTGGATTGGCATAATTAATCACTACCATAGAATAAACTTGTTCTTCGATGGCAGCAATGGCTGTTTCTGTGACGGCTTCGGCAGACATACTCGGCTGTCGATCGTAGGTGGGAACCTGGGGAGAGGGAATTAATTCTCGGTCTTCTCCTTCTACTGGATCTTCGAGTCCCCCATTAAAGAAATAGGTTACATGGGCATATTTTTCGGTTTCTGCACTGCGAAACTGTCGTAGTCCTTGTTGGGCCAAAACTTCTGCCAAAATATTGTTCAGGTTTTGGGGTTCAAAGGCCACAGATACCGGCAGACTCGCATCATATTGGGTAAACGTAACGAAAGACAGGGGATCGATGATAGTCCGCTCAAATCCGTCAAAATCAGGATCGACAAAGGCTTGGGTAAGCTGCCGAGCGCGATCGGGGCGGAAGTTAAAAAAGATTATGCCATCCCCCGGTTCTACTGAACCTGGAGCGCAACGGACAGGGATCGCAAACTCATCGGTGATTCCTTGCTCATAGGATGCTTTTAAGAGTGAGATCGCGTCCCCTTGAGCAGTAATGGTATCGTCGATCAGGACTTGATAGGCTTTTTGCACCCGATCCCATCGGCGATCGCGATCCATGGCATAATAGCGGCCCATGAGGGTGACAATTTTCCCAACTCCCATGCAGTTGAGTTCTGCTTGCAGTTTTTCCAGGTTTTTCACCCCATCAGTGGGATAGGTGTCACGACCATCCATGATCGCATGAATACAGACTTGTTCAATCTCCTGTGTTTTGGCTAGTTTTAGTAATCCCAATAGATGGTCTAGGTGGGAATGAACCCCTCCGTCTGAGCAAAGTCCAATCAGGTGGAGTTTGCTAGAGCGGGATTTGACTTGCTCACAAACCGTTTGTAAAGCGGGGTTCTCTTGTAGGGAACCTTCTTCTACTGCATCACTAATGCGAAGCAGTTCTTGTTTTACAATTCGGCCTGCGCCAATGTTCATATGACCCACTTCTGAGTTACCCATTTGCCCTTGAGGTAACCCGACAGCTTTTCCAGAGGTTTGAATTAAGGTATTGGGGTAAGCTGCCTGTAGGCTATCCATTATGGGTGTTTTCGCGACGGCAATGGCGTTTCCGTCGGTGGCTTCACGGTAACCCCAGCCATCTAAAATGACCAGCACCACAGGAGATATCGGTGCTTTTGCCATAACCTCTTCACCCTTTTGCTGAATTTCTGTGCCCATCATACCATCAGTGTGAAAAAGCTGCTGCTTAAATTGCTGTAGAGGTGAAAGTTAATTGAAAATGGGAAGCTAAAATTAAGGGAGTTAGTTTAAGGTGTCGATAGTAAACAAGATGCGTTTTTGCACTTGTATTCTTCATGGTAATCAGGATCTTCTGGGTGGATAAAAGGCTATGAGCTTATTGGTTAAACGGGCGATCGCTTATCTGGGTGTATTTGTTATGGGAAGTAGTGCAGGTTGGCTAGGGAGCCGATATCTGGAGCGAGATCGGGTTTTAAGCTATTCCGATTCTTCTGCGGTTCCTGTTGTGTTGCCTCCTTTACCTCAACCTTCGGCGATCGCTAAATCAACGGAGCCTATCCCCACTAATTTTATTGCTAGAGCGGTGGAAAAAGTAGGCCCAGTCGTAGTCAGAATTGATGCCACTCGACGAGTAAAATCTCGGATTTCTCCACCATTTCGCAATCCGTTATTGGATCGGTTCTTTGGAGACGATATCCCTACTGAACCCGAACGGTTGGAGCGGGGAACGGGATCGGGCTTGATTTTGAGTACCCAAGGACAATTGATTACTAATGCCCATGTGGTTGAAGGTGCAGATGTAGTAGATATTACGCTCCGGGATGGGCGAACCTTTCAGGGAGTGGTCTTGGGTAGAGATCGGGTAACGGATATTGCTGTGGTTAAAATTGAGGCTCAGGGCTTGCCTGTGGTAGAAATCGGTGGCTCAGAGCCTTTAGTACCAGGACAGTGGGCGATCGCCATTGGCAATCCGTTAGGCTTAGACAATACGGTGACGGCTGGGATTATTAGTGCCACGGGGCGATCGAGCGCTCAAGTCGGAATTCCGGATAAGCGCGTGCGTTTTATTCAAACTGATGCCGCCATTAATCCAGGAAATTCCGGAGGACCCTTATTAAATGAGCAGGGCCAAGTGATTGGCATTAATACAGCCATTCGTGCTGATGCCCAAGGATTGGGATTTGCCATTCCCATTGAAACCGCCCTACGGGTCGCCGATCAATTATTTACTACGGGTACAGCAGAACATCCATTTTTGGGCATTCAAATGGTGGATTTAACCCCTGCCGCCAAATCTTTATTGCAACAACAGCAATTCCCGATCGCCGAAAGCCTCAATGAAGGAGTGATTATTACAGGAATTGTCAAGAATTCTCCAGCGGAAAATTCCCAATTACAACCTGGAGATATTATTCTGAGAGTTGATGGAATTCCCGTACAAAAGGCCACAGAAGTCCAAGAGCTAGTAGAAGAATCTACCGTGGGCGAATTATTGTTTTTAGAAGTTAACCGAGCCGGTCAGAAAGTGGAGATTTCTATTCGCCCTGGAACCTTGCCCCAGTCTCAACCCTAAGCCTGGTCAATTGACCACAGCGTTCCGGATGAGAGGAATCCATCGAAGTAGGGGATCAAAATCAAGAATTAATCGGATTTTATTGCCACAAAGAACCCATGGTTGATTATTATAAAGGTTGGATTATTCAAGTTTTTTTCGACGAACAATATTGGCACGTAGATCTAATGAGTCCAAAAGGAGATTATTCCGGAATGGGGTGTTTAGTCGGCATTCATTTCGATCCCTTTTCTGCTCTTCAGGAAGCTCGCGATCGCATTGACCGACGAAATGCTTGGACAAGCCTGGAGCAGGTCTTAGCCGAGTTTCGTGATTGTGGCTTGATTTCTGACACCGAATGGGATTATTTAAGGGACTCCTTAACCTGTTGGGTTGTACAGTAATGGAACAGGAATAGGGACTAAGTTAGGTGAATTCAAAGAAATTCGCGGTTGCTATAATCCTTGATTGGAGGCGCAGTTGAGCAATCTCCGGTTGACATGTGTATAGAAAAAGTGATATAGTTATAGACTATTTTGAGATAGTCTATGCCTCGTTCCAGTCAACCCATTCAACTGCCAACCCTAAAAGATGAAGCTCTTTGGCTTCATGCTTTAACCCATCGCTCTTATACGAATGAGCATTCAGATATCCTAGAGGATAACGAAGCATTAGAGTTTTTGGGAGATGCCGTTTTAGGGTTTTTAGTCAGCGAACTCATTTATAAGCGCTATGGCAGTTCCGTAAACATTACAGAAGCTCAAATGACACGATTGCGTTCTAAATTAGTCGATGAAAAGCAATTAGCGCGATTAGCCGAAGAATTAGGTATAGGTGAACTGATGCGTTTAGGGAAAGGGGCAATCCAAAACAATGCCCAGAACAATCCGGCTTTACTCAGTGATACATTAGAAGCAATTATTGGTGCATATTATTTAGATACCGGTATCGTCAAAGTGCGGCAGTTTGTAACTCGTTTGTTTACAGACATTGCTGATGATTTGATAGAGTCATCGGACGATCAAACCCTTCCAAATTTAATCGATAGTAAAGGAAAATTTCAGCAATGGGCATTGAAAGAATATCAACAAACACCAGAATATAAATTAGTCAAAGAAGCGGGAGAAGATCATGAGAAAATTTTCTGGGTTGAAGTTTGGGTAAAGGGGAAAAAGTATGGAGAAGGTCAAGGTCGTCGCAAAAAGGAAGCAGAGAAAAAAGCCGCTGAAGATGCCTTGCAGCATGTTGGTGGTTAGATCAATGAAAATGGGTAAGGGTTGGGTACAATTGCTTCTAGCAAGGATAATATAGAATCTATAAGGCGACCATTACCTGTTCCCTATCCCTCATTCCCAGCACAAAGCCCTATATTTTCATCTTCTACTCAGCAGAATTTCAGATTAAATTCACCAGAATGAATTATTCTATATCTTAGCTCAGAGTTGGGGAAAATGGAGTTAATCAGATGAACAGGGGTCTAGGTCAACGAGCGATCGCCTTAATCTTAATTGCATCTGGTGTTGCCTTAACGATTATCGTTCTGCAAGGGAAAAATATGCAGGACTTGCTCAAAACCCTACTGATCTCGATTCAATATTCTCAACAGGGTATTATCGCTTATATTCTCTTGTATAATCTTGCCACTGTACTATTAATTCCCGCTGTCATTTTAACCCTGGGTGGTGGTGCAATCTATGGCGTATTCTGGGGATCGGTTTATGTATTTATCGCTTCCACATTAGGAGCAACCCTGGCATTTCTATTAGGACGGTATGTTTCCAGGGATTGGGCAATCCGCAAACTCTCCCAATATCCCAAATTTCTTGCCCTCGATCGGGCAGTTGTTAAATCTGGATTTAAGATTGTATTATTAACTCGCTTATCTCCTATTTTTCCCTTTAATTTGCTCAATTATACCTTTGGAGTGATGCAAGTTTCTCTTCAAGATTATGTTTGGGGATCGATCGGTATGATTCCGGGTATTGTCGGTTATACTTATATTGGCTCTTTAATTGGGGATGTTACCCAATTAGGGAATTCCAGTCTGGATTTAGGGATCAGAGGACAGATGGTTCAAGGTACAATTTATGCGATCGGGACTTTAGCGACGTTAAGCTTGATTATTTATGGTTCAAAATTAGCTCAGAAAACATTAGAAGAAAGCCTATAGATCGAGGTGAATTCTATTTTTTATATTCCTCATTCCCCATTACCAGCCCATAGCGCTATATAACAAATTGTTACGAAAAACCCCCTAGATAGGTGACGTTTGCCCCCTTCAGTTGAGAGAATAGAGTGTGTGTTCGAGTTAAAACCTGAACGTCTCTATGAATGTTAATGAATTTCTAGACCGTTATGCCGCAGGGGAACGCTATTTTAAAGACGTTGACCTGTTCCGAGCTGAATTGAGTAGTGCTAGTTTACCCGGAATTCGCTTATTGCGAGCGGATCTATTTGCTGCGAATCTGTTTCGGATTAATCTATTAGGTGCTGATTTGTTTCGCGCTCGGTTAATTCGAGCCAATTTGTACTGTGCTAATTTGAGTGGAATTAATCTCAGTGAAGCAGATTTAATTGGTGCAGATCTTCGAGGCGCGGATTTAAGTGGTGCAGATTTAAGTAGCGCGGATTTAACTGGCGCAGATTTAACCGATGCTAATTTAAGCTATGCTGATTTAAGTCTGGCTAGTTTATGTCGGGCGAACTTAACAAATGCCCAATTCGACACAGCCAAGTTGGAGAAAACAGACTTGAGTAAAGCTGTTATGCCAGATGGGGGAAAACATCCTTAAGAAAAAAGATCGGAACAAGGCAGAGGGCTTTAAATCACCTTGTTACGGCGATCCAGAACAGTGGGTTAAGTACAGCATAATTAGGGTATCTTCTGACATCTACACTTCAAAATTATGTAACTATAATTGAAATTAGATTATGTCAAGTCAATTTTTTTCCCAAGATAATGATGTGATGAACGTAGATCCTGGCAGTCAGGAAAGTCAGGTAGAAGCCTTAAAACAGGATTTTATCCGTAATCTGCATTGTATTCAAGGGAAAACGATTAATTTATCCACGCCCCATGATTATTATATGGCTCTGGCGTATACGGTGCGCGATCGCCTCCTGGATCATCGCCTCAATACCAGCAGTCGCTACCGCAAACATCAAGCCAAAACCGTCTATTACCTGTCCGCAGAGTTTCTCATGGGTCGCCAATTGAGTAATAATTTACTCAATTTGGGCATTTATGACGATACAGTAAAAGCCTTAACGCAATTGGGCTTAAACCTACAAGATTTGGTCGTTTTAGAAGCAGAACCCGGTTTAGGCAATGGGGGATTAGGTCGATTGGCTGCCTGCTTTTTAGATTCATTGGCTACCTTAAGTTTGCCCGCGATCGGGTATGGAATTCGCTATGAATTTGGCATTTTCGATCAACTGATTATCAATGGGGTGCAAATAGAACGTCCTGATAAATGGTTACGCTATGGAAACCCTTGGGAGGTGTATCGTCCAGAAGCCAGTGTGCGGGTGAAATTTGGCGGCTATACGGAATTTCACCCTGATGAATCTGGGCAAATGCATGTTCGCTGGATTGGCGATCGCGAAATTACTGGAACGCCCTATGATACTCCTGTCCCTGGATATCAAAATCAGACCGTCAATCGGTTACGATTATGGCGAGCTTATGCCACGGAAGAACTTGATTTTGCTCAATTCGATCGCGGAGATTATATAGGAGCTGTATCGGATAAAATTTTCTCAGAAAATATTTCTAAAGTTCTCTATCCAAATGATAATACTTATCAAGGTAAACAGTTACGTCTAGAGCAACAATATTTCTTTGTCAGTTGTTCTCTACAAGATATCATTAACCGCTATCGACGGCAATATGAGAATTTCGATCATTTCCATGAAAAAGTGGCCATTCAGCTTAATGATACCCATCCCTCCATTGGTGTAGCCGAGTTGATGCGGCTATTAGTGGATGAGTACAACTTGGGCTGGAATAGAGCTTGGTATATTACCAAGCATGTTTTTGCCTATACGAATCATACCCTACTTTCGGAAGCGCTGGAAACTTGGCAGGTGAGTTTATTTGAGTCGTTGCTCCCCAGGCATTTAGAAATCATTTATGAAATTAATCAGCGATTTTTAAATGAAGTTCGTTCTCGATATCCAGGGGATTTAGAGCGGTTATCGCGCATGTCTTTAGTGCAGGAAGATCCAGAGAAAAAGATTAGAATGGCCCATTTAGCTTGTGTAGGTTCCTATTGCATTAATGGGGTGGCACAACTGCATACTGATTTGTTAAAAGCTCAAGTTTTACCTGATTTTCACGACTATTGGCCGCAAAAGGTTCAAAATAAAACGAATGGCATTACACCAAGGCGCTGGTTGCTGTTGAGTAATCCCCAATTGTCTAAATTAATTTCCTCAAAAATTGGCCAGGACTGGATTACGGATTTAGATCAATTGCGAGGGATAGAACCTTATGCTGACGATCCTGAATTTCAACAGGAATGGCAACAGATTAAATATGACCATAAGGTGGCTTTAGCCGAGCATATTTTGTTGTTTAATGATTTAGAAGTGAATCCAGATTCTTTGTTTGATATTCAAGTGAAGCGGATGCACGAGTATAAGCGTCAACTGTTGAATGTGTTGCATATTATCACGTTGTATTATCGGATTAAGCAGAATCCTGGGTTAAATCTCGTCCCTAGAACGTTTATTTTCGCCGGGAAAGCCGCTCCAGGGTATTTTATGGCAAAAATGGTGATTCAGTTGATTAATGCGGTCGCAAGGGTGGTGAATCACGATCCAGAAGTGGGCGATCGCCTAAAAGTCGTATTCCTGGCAGGCTATTCCGTTTCCTTGGGACAAAAAATTTACCCAGCCGCCGATCTCTCAGAACAGATTTCCATGGCAGGAAAGGAGGCATCGGGGACGGGAAATATGAAATTCGCCCTCAATGGTGCAGTCACTATTGGTACATTAGATGGGGCAAATATTGAAATCCGGGAAGAAGTGGGAGAGGAGAATTTCTTCTTGTTTGGTTTAACTGCATCTCAAGCGCAAGCACTAAAAGCAAAGGGATACGATCCGAAATCCTATTATCACTGGAATCGCGAACTGAAAATGGTGATGGATGGAATTGCGAAAAGAGAGTTTTCACCCGAAAATCTGGAGTTATTTCAGCCTATTATTGATTCCTTATTGGATCGGGATGAATATTTGCTCTTTGCTGATTATGCAGATTATATCAACTGTCAAGAACGCGTCAGTCAAGCCTATCAAGATCGGGCAAGCTGGACAAGAAAATCGATTTTGAATACGGCGAGGATCGGTAAGTTTTCTAGCGATCGCGCGATCGCCGAATACGCGAGAGATATTTGGCACATTCACCCGGTTTATTCATCTTAGCAATTAGGCAATAGGCAATAGAAAGTGGCCTAATATCATTCCTGTATCATGTTGCGCTTAACAAGGGACTTTTAAGCCCCTTGCCTCTCACAATACCTTCGCCATTTTCCCGTAGGTTGGGTTGAACGAAGTGAAACCTATTCCCTATTCCCTAGCGCGCAGCGCTATATGAGCGTCGCGCTCTTCTAGGACATTAGCTGTATTACCTTTCCCTCTAGTTAAATTTGATCCGATAATAAAGGCCGCTAATCCAACGAAAGGACTAATTAAAGTAGGAAAGCCATCAAAATCGGGCGTAAATAAATCATTGGGAATATAGAGTAAAGTATTGTCCAAGCCAAATGTCGTAGGCATGAGAACAAACATGACAATACGAGTTAGCGTTCCCAAAATAATACAGGCTAAGGCTCCTTGTTTTGTTGCCCCCGGCCAATAGAGTCCTCCGGCTAGGGGAATTAATAACCCAGCAAAGCCAATATCAAAAGCTAAGAGTAAGAGAATCCCCGTTTGAGGAATACGCAAGGCAAAGAATAAGCCCATGGCGGTAATGACAACGGCCATTAATCGGGTAATTAATAATAAACGATCGCCGCCAGCATTGTGTTCATCATGGCGAATACCGATAATATTATGGGCAATCACCGAAGACGTGCCTAAAATTGCCCCATCTGCTGTGGACAAAGAAGCAGAAAGAATCGCTGCAATCACCAAAAGTCCCACTAGGGGAGGAACAACGCCTTGCAGCAAGGCGTAGAGCAGGGGCCCCTCTGGGGTAATATTCGCTTGTGCTAAAATAGACGGTGCAGACAACGCCACCATTGAGAACGGCACGCCAATCAGGATGGTTCCCGCAGAGCCAATAAAACAAGCTCTTTGGGCGGTTTCTGGACTATCGGAGGCAAAGACACGAGCCATAAAATCAATCGCCACAATATCGCCCAAACCCAAGGCTAAGAGGGTTGCCCAGTTAATCGCTGCACCCGCTCCAGGATTGGTTAACTGCTCCAAGTGCATGGGGCCCATACCTTCGGGAATGGTAAAGCCAAAGTTAAAGCCAATAAAACCCACTAGAGCAATCATACCGACTAAGGCGATCGCCACTTGAATAGCATCGGTATAAGCAACGGCAAACAATCCCCCACTGGCAGTGTAGATCAGGACAATCATGGCAATAAACATCGCTCCAGACGTATAATTTGTCCCCATGAACGCTTGGAATAAATAGCCCCCAGCCACCAGATTACCCGCCAGCAGAAAGGAGAAACTCAGCACCATAATCACTGATGCCACCCATTCTGTAGTGCGATCGTACTTGATACGATAGAAATCGGGTAGCGTAATCAATCCCATACGGTTCATCGGTTTAGCGAAAAACAGCGCCGTCAGAAACAAGCACAACGCTAAACCAATCGGTAACGACGCACCCGCCCAAAATCCAAATTCAGCCGCTAAATCCGTATTGCCCAAAGTCGCATTAGAATCCACAGACTGAGCCATCAAGGTGGCAGCCGCTAGGGGAAGAACCAGCCCCCGTCCAGCCACCAAATAGTTCACGCTGTCTCCCTTAATCTGCTTAGAAGCCCAGACACCAATGCCTAGGGTTCCAAAGAGGAAGAGCAAAATTCCCCAGAACAAAATCTTTTCTGTCATAATTATTTTCTCCCGGTCTACTTAGACCGATGGACTGTTTTTGTGGTTTAGAGCTACTCCAAGTTTTGGCAGAACATTGGAGTAGCTTTTTTAATTCAACCTAAACGGGCATCGCCAGCGGTTGAGCCGACGCTGGGGTTACTTGAGTGCGAACCCAAGTAAACCAAGCATCTAATCCCTCACCGGTTTTTGCCGATAGGGGAATGAGGGTAACGTGAGGATTGATTTGCCGCACGTTTGCTTCAAGTCGCTCTAGGTCAATCTCTAGATAGGGAGCGAGATCCATTTTGGTGACCAAGAGACAATTGGCTTCTTGAAACATAATTGGATATTTGAGGGGTTTATCTTCTCCCTCAGTAATGCTTAAGAGGGCAACTTTGGCATGTTCGCCCACTTCAAATTCTGCGGGACAGACCAGGTTGCCCACGTTTTCCACCAGAACTAAATCAAAGTCGGAAGGGGTGTATTGGTTGGCTAACTGGTGAATGCCTCCAGAGACCATCTTTGAGTCCAGATGACAGGAACGCCCAGTATTGATAGCAATCACGGGCACGCCATATTGACGCAGACGCTCGGCATCCAGTTCGGTGGTCATATCTCCTTCAATGACGACCATGTTGAGGTCAGAATGCAAGGCTTCTAAGGTTTTCTCTAGAAGAACCGTTTTTCCTGCACCCGGACTACTCATCAGGTTCAGACAAGTAATCCCCCATTCGTCAAAATGGGCACGATTATGGTCAGCTCCCGCTTGGTTGGCATGGAGTAAGTTGATTTCTAAGGCAGCATCAAAGGTTTGGTGCATGGCTGGTTTGGGTTAATGGGCTATATTCAATGCGATCGATTTTGAGTTCTCGTCCAGAGCGAATATCTTCCATAGGAGAATTGCAGGTTGGACAGGCATAGTGCTGGCCAATTTGCGGTCGATATTCGATTTGACAGGAATGGCAAAAGGCGATTAAGGGTTTTTCTTGAATAGCCAGTTTGGCTCCTTCTAAAAACGTGTTTTGAGTTTGCACTTCAAAGGCGAATTGCAAGCTGGCCGGTTCGACACAGGTGAATTGACCAACGATTAGGTGAACCGTTTCTATTTTGGGCGATTCTTCTTGGTCATTCCACCAGTCTCGCAACGTCAAAATTAAGGCTTTAGTCATATCAGTTTCATGCACGTTGTTTACCTGCCTCTAGTGATATCCTCGGGTTAGGTCCATTCAACGTGTTCCGGTTGGGCTTCTGGATGAATATAGCTAGGCTTTTCTTGGCGAGGAAGTTGCTCAGAAATAACTAAATGAGCCATCGTATCACAGATGACGCGAGTGGCCATTAAAGCCGTGATATCACTAATGTCATAGGGAGGGGAAACTTCCACGACTTCTAAACCACAAACGGGAGTATTTTGGACAATTTTTTTCAGTAAGTAGAGTGCTTCCCTGGGTAGGAGCCCGCCGGGTTCTGGCCAACCGGTTCCGGGGACAAAACCCGCATCGATACAATCAATATCGAAGCTAATCCAAACACAATCTGTGCCATCGGTAGCTCGCTGTATGGCAAAGTCTGCGGCAGCATCTAATCCCATGTCTGTAATGTCGGTTACCGTTAGGATATTGGTCGCTCTCTCTCGACAAACTTTGACTCCTTGACGGGGAACTTGCCAGCCTCCAATTCCCAGTTGAACGAGGTTTTTAGCGGGGGCATTTTTGATGTTGGTGGCATGAAACCAAGGGCAGGTATGCATCCGTTCGTCTAAGTCGGTTTCTTGGGTATCCACATGGCGATCGAAGTGAATTATGCCGATTTTTTTATCTCCTAAGTGGCGACAAATACCGCGCACGGTGGGGAATCCAATGGAATGATCGCCGCCTAAAACGATGGGAAATGCACCGGAATGAAAGACATGGGCAATGCCTTTGGAGATTTGATCGAAGGATTTTTCGTTGTTAGCGGGAATGGTAAAAATATCACCGACATCGCAAAGGGTGATTTGTTCGCGTAAGTCAATGCCAAGTTCAAAATTATAGGGGGTGTAAAGGGCACTGATACGACGGATACCTTGGGGACCAAATCGAGTACCGGGACGGTAGGTGGTTCCGGAGTCGTGGGGAACGCCGATAATGGCGATATCGTAGTTGCCGACGTTCCGCACATCTTCTAAGTAAGGTGCTTTGAGAAAGGTGTTAATCCCGGCGTAGTGGGGGAGTTCTCCACGGGAAAAGGTGGGAATGGTGCGATCGCGGATACTTTGAGCAGCTTCTAAACCATATTCTAATCCGCGATCGACTTCCTGCTGCCAACCGCTTAGGGGTAAATTTCTCTCTTTTTCTAAAGCCTTCTGAGCTTCAGAATCAGGAAGTTGAAATGGAAGTTGTTCGCTCATTATGGGTTGCTCTATATTTTTAAGTATGTTCTGAATACGTCCAACAAGAAGAAAGCCCAGGAGTTTGACGTACTCTTTCTCAACGCCAAAATCTCCCGGGCTTTTATCCCGCCGTGGAGCTATAGTCTTTTATGGATTAGACTTTAGCTTGCTTCTCTTGGACCAGTCACTGAAGTACTGTAAACTTCAATCGGAACCCTAGAAGCGGTTATTCTTGTATGACTTGACCTGTGTTATAACCAGTTTTGAGACAATAAACTGTATTGAGAATTACTAAATTGAGTCTTGATTTTTATTGGGATTGCCTTCTGCATCGTCTTACCCGCTAAAGATGTATTTCATAAATAGGTTCTAACTAGCTACAATTGCATAATACAGCATTAGAGTTTACCCAAGAATTTGTCGAGATGGGGATACTGAAAACGGATATTTTGATTGGAGTTCAACCACCATCTATCCGCACAGTTTTCGGTTATGCGATGGGTTAATTATCGTTCTAAGTCCCGCACTCGTTGTAATAATTGAGCCGCCGCGATCGCCCACTGTTGATTGCCTTCTGTCTCATACAGTTTCTGTGCAAACGCTAATACCCGTTGTGCTTCTTGATAATCTTGTTGTTCTATAAACACTAATCCAGCGCCATAATAGGCATTCCCATAATTAGGATTGGCTTCAGCCGCTTTTCGGAAGGCATTCAGCGCTTCATCCAGTTGCCCCTGTTGTAATAAAGTGGAGCCGATCGCATAATAAGCTTGGGCATACTCTGGATTTTTGTCCACTGCCTGACGGAATTTCTCCATCGCTGGGGTTAATTGCCCCTGTTCTTGATAAATCAAACCCGAATAATAATAGGGTTCTGGAGCAGTCGGCGAAAACACCATGGCTTGCTTAAATGAGGCGATCGCCGCCGTCCTATTTCCCTGTAACTTTTGTACCAATCCCAGATTGTAATGTCCCACTCCCAACTTTGGATCGAGCTGGACTGACATTTGTAAATACTCCTGAGCCTGTTGTAAATTACGCCCTTCCAACAGCGCTGCCCCTAAATTCGCGTAGGCGATCGCGAAATTTGGATCGATCTGAATGGCTTGGTGGAAGGCACTCGCCGCTCCCTGAAGATCCCCCCTTTGCCGTAGCGCTAGACCTAAATTATACGAAGCTGGAGCTAGATTTGGCCCTAACCGTGCTGACTCTTGAAACGCGGCGATCGCCCGTTCCACCTCTCCCATTTGAATCAACTGCAACCCTTGATTCAAATATTCCACTGCCTGAGAGTTAACCTCAACCTGAGCCAACTCGATAGGATCGAGCGATCGCACTGCGCTACTAGAGAATAAAGTGGCGATCGCCGTTGCAAACCAGAAACCGATCCACCACCGATTACCAAAACCCATCATCATGAATTTATAAGAGACATGCCGAAAACCCTGTAATTTATTGCGGGGATGAAGACTAAGGGCAAGTTTTAACTTGCCTATCTTAAACCAGATTTGCGATACTGTAAGAGTCAGTGGCATTAGTCCTTACCTATGGAGAAAGCCTTTAATTACCGATTTTACCCCACCCCTAAGCAAGAGTTGCTATTGCGGCGTACTTTGGGATGCGTAAGATTAGTTTACAATAAAGCTCTCCACCAAAGGACTCAGGCTTGGTATGAACGACAAGAAAGAGTCAGCTATCGACAAACCTCTTTCATGCTAACCGACTGAAAAAAACAAGAAGAATTAGATTTCTTAAATCAAGTCAGCAGCGTTCCCTTACAGCAAGGGTTAAGGCACGTATAAAGTGCATTCACTAACTTCTTTGCTGGCTGGAGTAAGTACCCAAACTTCAAGAAAAAACACCAAGGAGGTAGCGCCGAATTTACCAAATCCGCTTTTAAAAAGTCTGCAAATTATAGTTCATAAAGAAAGGGTTAAAGTCCCTTGAAACCACTAGGATGGCAAATCATCGTAGCCGAATGTTATGATTGCCCCGATAATCATCATTGCATCAACCGGAATTAAAATGACTACAAAATCAAAGTGTGGTACACACCCCTTGAGCTGCATGAGTATCAGTTCTGCTTTAGTTGCTGCAACTGCTGCTGTTAGCACAGCAGTTGTCAATGGTGCAGCTCACGCAGCCTCAGTTACTCTATACAACGGAAGTGGACTACCAGGCTCTCAGGGACAACTAGTTTTCGGAGCAATAGACAGCTCTGGAAATCCCGTCGGGAGCGGAGAAACGCCTGTTGCTGGGGGAGTACAAGTCGACAGTGATGCCAATAGCGCTGAATATGCAGGCTACTCCAACTACAACCCCTTAACTATGAACTTTGTTAACTCTCCATTACCCTACACACTCGATCCAACCACCGGATACAGTATTTTTTTTAACGCAACTCTGAACTCTACAACCTCAAATAGTAATGATAGAGCCGCGTTTTCGATTACTGCGACGAGCGTTGGCGGCTCAGGTATTGAGATAGCCTTTGAAAATAGCTTGATTTTTGCTCAAGATGCTAACTTTACTCGGGGTGAAAATGCTCCCTTTACAACCCCCTCCAATACTAACTATGAATTGAGAGTCATCGGTAGCAGTTACCAGTTTTTCGCTAACAGCTCACAGCTTTTGACGGGTTCACTACGAAATTATAATTTTAATCCAGCAACAAGCAACCCCCCTCTAACTTTCAATCCCTATACAATCGACAATTTTATCTTTTTTGGAGATAACACGGGTCAAGAGCAGGGTGTATACACTCTAGGAGAAGTTCGCGTACAAACTGGAGTAGCAGGTGTTCCCTTTGAATTTCCAGCCTGGACAGGTATTTTAATCATGGGAATTGGTACAACTGTTTACCAATTCAGGAGGAAGAAAAAGTAGGGAGAGTTAAGAGATAACCGAGGATAGGTTAACCCGTTGCTGTATCATACTGTTGTCATGAGTGCTGAAATCTTGTGCGTGTCCTAACCTTAAAATACTTGTTACTGGCGATCGCTGTCTGCCTATTAGCCGTTCACCTGACGCTGAATTGGCAGTTTACTGGCGATCTAAATCAGTTGAGCCTGGCTGCTTTCGGCAGTCTCAGCCTCCTATCTCTGCTCTGGGAAAACCATCACAATTTGACTCTAAAAGCAGGACTAGGGTCAAGCCTTTTGGGAGGATTACTGATAGGTTGGATAGCGCTTCGCAGTGTCTCTGTCTCAGCGGCTGATGATATCTTACGAGAAGTATCTCTCCTCATTTCTGGTATCGGACTAGCCTTACTAGCCTCTGGAGTGCGAGGACTGAAACAACACAAGAAACCATTATTCATTTTAGCGATTATTTCTCTGCCAGTAACTGCCTTACCTGGACTGATTGACCCCATTTTAGGGGTTAGTATCAATACAGCAAAAGCCGCTACATTTGCCCTCTGGTACTTCGGATTTGAGCCTATCCGTCAAGGGACGGAAATTTTCTGGCAAACTGGGGGAGTTGAAGTTAATGATTCTTGCTCTGGTATTCATGTGATGATTTTATTGTGCCAACTGGCAGGAATCTTGGCTCTGAGATACTCTTTCAGTCAGATGAGTATGCTGTGGATTTTGGTCAGTGCGATCGCCATTACATTTGTTATGAATGTAGGGCGCGTGATCTTACTGCTATTTCTGCGAGCTAATCTGCAAGAAGCAGCGTTCGAGTATTGGCATCATGGCGGTGGAGCGCAATGGTTCTCTACGATAGTTATGTTGGCATTCGGACTCGCTTGTTATGCGATCGCCAAACAACAAGAATTGAATCAAACTCTTTTTGATGATGTTGACCCCCAATCCTAGCTATACTCTCCGCATAGGGGGATTGATGCTCATTCTGAGCGGTGTACTCCTTACCTTGGGACATATTATTCTGAGGTCACCCGTGAATCAGGAAACCTCGCTACCGATAGACTTAACCCAGCCTTCTCTAGTAGAATGGAGTTATCGGGGTAGTGATGCTCTTAATGACCCTCCAGGAAGAGTTTATCGATATCGTGAAGATCGGGATGGCGATCGCCACCTAACCGTTGAAATTCGCTATCTCACTCACACCGACGGAAATATTGCCACCTATTTTCAACGCTATTATAATATCCAAACTACATTCAACATTAAACATCAAGAGAAAACCGGATTTTATAGTTTATTTTCTCAAGATCGAACAACCTATTTAAGTTCATGTATTGACGTTCATGGAAACACAACAGTAACTACAGAGCAATTCGCTCATAACCGTAACACTCAAGACCTAGAATTCAGACGAATCTTATCTTGGTTATTAGGTCAGTCTGACTTGCGTCAATGGAATTGTTTGTGGATTATCCTTTCTCTCCCATTAAACAGTGATATTCCAGGCGAGAACTATACAAACCTAGAACGCATTTGGTTAGAATTGGTAGCCAATAATTACCTGAGCTATGAATAAACCCAAATTTTCTTCATCTAAACCGCCAAAAGAACCCTTAATTTGGCCATCAGAAACCACCTTACAACGGTCTGAATCTATATTACATACTATCGGTTATATTTTGTTAGCCTTGGCGGTTGTAGATTATTTAATTATTCTAACTCCCTTGCAATTGACCAATCCTCTATGGGAATTTCAAACCATAGGACGAATCGTTGAACACTCTCCAGTCCCTTTAATTGGATTAGCTTTCATTTTTTATCGCGGCCCTAGCCCCCTACACCGAAGAGAATTGTATCTCCTGAAAATACTCTCTTGGGTTTGTATATTAGTCGGTATTCTTTATTTCATCATCATCCCTTTGGGAATTCAGAACGCTCTTCGTCTCAACCAGATTAATACAGCTCAACTGAATAACAGTATCTCCCAGCAACAGCAGCAGTTAGCAACCCAGCAGTCCCAAATTAATCAATTAAATAATGAACAGTTGCAAAACTTATTGGATTCAGCTTCGATACCAGACAATGTAATTGATTTAGAAACTCCAGAACAACTGAGGACACGATTGCTAGAGAGCGTTAACCGGAGTAAAGAAGGTTTGCAGAATCAAGCAGAAACACTACAACAAAATCAGACGCTAGAATTAAAGAAAATGGCAATCAAATTTAATCTAGGCGCATTTTTATCGGGTATTGCATTTATGAGTATAGGGTACTTTAGCCGATGGGTAAGACAATACCGCCGCTGAAATCATTAGGCGATCGCCGCCCAATTCACGATGACTAAAGGATGGCTAATAACAATCGCGATCGCCAAAGGGCAAAGTTTACAAATTATAGTTCATAAAGACATGGTTAAAGTCCCTTGCAACCGCTAGGTTGGCAAAGAGTCTAGATGCAGGCGATCGCTTTGTTGAGGGGTGCCATCGCCAATGCCAGCAATTGCGTAAGTTTCCCTATTCCGGACGTTCTTACGCTCATAAATTATGAGAAGCACATTAAATAATGTCAAATTGTTACGAGATTTACTGTTTTTTGTTTTTCTTTGTAATCCTGAGCTAACGTAAAACTATAAGGTTGAATTAACACCATTCATAAGAGGTAAACTCTGATGATGCAATCCTCAGTTAAGATGCCCCAGCCTCCCACACCGGCCCATATTTGCCCCATGGATCGCACCTGTAGTTACTTGCAGCAAGCCGGTTCCGAACTCAATACCGATCCGGGTATCCTGGCCGTTTTGGAGAATCCCCGCAAAGTTGTCACCGTTTCCATCCCCGTTAAGCTTGATACCGGAGAAGTCCAAGTTTTAGCCGGACACCGGGTTCAACATTGCGATGTTCTCGGCCCTTACAAAGGCGGAACTCGCTATCATCCCTCCGTTACGTTGCAGGAAGTCTCAGCTTTAGCCATGCTGATGACCTGGAAATGCGCCTTATTGGGCATTCCCTACGGCGGAGCTAAAGGCGGTATTGCCATTGATCCCCGTCAATATAGTGTCGGTGAGCTAGAGCGCATTACCCGCCGCTATACCAGCGAACTGATTAAAGACATTGGCCCAGCCGTCGATATTCCAGCTCCAGATATGGGAACTTCGGCGCGAGAAATGGCTTGGATGATGGATACCTATTCCATGAATGTCGGTCATGCAGTTCCTGGTATTGTCACCGGTAAACCCCTCTCTGTCGGTGGTTCTAAGGGACGACAACAGGCGACGGGTCGAGGTGTCATGATTGTAGTGCGCGAAGCTTTGGCGCAACAGGATAAACCGTTGGCGGGTGCTTCCGTGGTCATTCAAGGTTTCGGGAATGTTGGGGGTGCGGCGGCTCTGTTGTTCCATCAAGCAGGCGCTAAAGTGTTGGCAGTTTCCAATGTTTCCGGTGCTATCTTTGCCGAAAATGGCTTAGATATTCCGGCGTTGCGTAAGCATGTGGTCGAAAATCATGCCCCGATGAACAACTTCCCAGGTGGTGAATGGATTACCAATGAGGAACTGTTAACCTTACCCTGTGATGTCTTGATTCCAGCAGCTCTCGAAGATCAGATTACGGAAGACAATGCCCCTCGAATTCAGGCAAAAATTGTGGCAGAAGCGGCCAATGGCCCGGTTACGCTAGTGGCGGATCAACTGTTGCACAGTCGCGGCATTATGGTCTTGCCGGATATCTTGGCTAATGCTGGCGGTGTAGTCGTCAGTTATCTGGAATGGGTACAAGGTCAGTCCTATGTATTCTGGGATGAAGAACGGGTAAATCAAGAGATGGAAGGCTTGATGGTACGGGCGTATCATCGGGTTTATGAAACGTCTCAACAACGGGGAATTCCGTTGCGGTTAGCGGCGTATACCTTGGGTGTCGGTCGTGTGGCTCAGGCTCTTGGCGATCGCGGTTTATATCCGTAACTCACTTCTCATTTTTCCCTCAATTTCTAACTCGACAATTTTGGTCTACTTTAAGATTCTTTTGCTAGAATTGAGATAATCACTTTTGAAATCTTTTTTTAATATTCAGGGATCATTTTTAACTCCCCTTTTATCCTATTCCATTTTTAGGGAAAGATTCCCGGCAGAGGTGGCGTTGATTCCCATCCCCTACCCCATGGATGTATTCTCCGAATCTTTACCTCTTTGATTCAATAGGCAAAAATCTCTCCAACCCCCTTTTTTAGGGAATTAATTGATGTGGCACAAAGCAACAGGCTGTAACTATTCCCTGTTGCCTATTGCCTGTTGCCTCTATTATTCCAGTTTTGGGAGCGATCAAAAAAATGTTGAAAACTGTTGATTTAACAAACGCTTATACCGAACAATCTAAAGCTTTGATATTGTGGAAAGAAAATGCTTTTATCCTGTGGTTCGATCAAGTCGGTTTAGAAGATATTGGGTTAGTGGGCGGTAAAAATGCTTCGTTAGGAGAGCTAATTCGTCAGTTAACCCCCAAAGGAATTAATGTTCCCCAAGGATTCGCCATTACAGCCCATGCTTATCGTTATTTTATCTCTTCGGCGGGGCTAGAGCCGCAATTGCGGGAACTATTGACAGATTTAGATGTGGATAATGTGCTATTGCTGCGTCAGCGAGCCAAACAAGTGCGATCGCTCATTCTCAACACCCGATTCCCCAAAGAGATCGAAATGGCGATCGCCGTCGCCTATAAGCGCTTAGGCGAACTCTACGGTCACAATCCGGATGTGGCAGTGCGCTCTTCAGCCACCGCAGAAGATTTACCCGATGCCAGTTTTGCCGGTCAACAGGACACCTATCTGAATATTTCCGGCTTAAAAGAGGTCATCAAGGCGGTTCATCGCTGTTTTGCCTCCCTGTTTACCGATCGCGCCATCTCCTATCGCACCCATAAAGGCTTTGACCATTTTGAAGTTGCCCTCTCTGTGGGAGTGCAAAAAATGGTACGCTCTGACCTCGCGACTTCAGGGGTAATGTTCTCGATCGATCCAGAAACGGGATTCAAGAATACGGCTCTGATTACCGCTTCCTATGGCTTAGGAGAAACTGTGGTGCAGGGCGCGGTAAACCCGGATGAATACTTGGTGTTTAAACCTACATTGCGGGAAGGGTTCAAACCGATTTTGCAAAAACGCCTAGGTCGTAAGGCCATTAAGATGGTCTATCGTCACGATGGCAATCATGCGACTAAAATTGTGCCCGTTCCTTGGGTGCGACAACAACAGTTTGCCCTCAGTGATGAGGAAATTCTCAAATTAGGCGATTGGGCTGTGATGATTGAAGATCATTACTCTAAATTGCGGCAAACCTATACGCCTATGGACATTGAATGGGCGAAAGATGGGCAAACGGGACACTTATTTATTGTCCAAGCGCGGCCAGAAACGGTGCAGTCCCAGAAGTCAAGCCAGGTTTTACGCCATTATCAGTTGAAAGAAAAAGGCGAGCTGTTAGTGCAAGGTCGAGCAGTGGGAGAGGCGATCGCCTCTGGACCGGCACGGGTGATTCTGGATGTGTCACAAATCGATCAATTCCAGTCCGGGGAAGTGCTGATCACCCATCGCACCGATCCAGATTGGGAACCGATCATGAAAAAGGCGAGTGCGATCGTCACCAATACGGGTGGACGGACGTGCCATGCCGCCATTATTGCCAGGGAAATGGGCATTCCGGCAGTGGTGGGTTGTGAAAAAGCCACGGAGCGGTTAACCAACGGTCAGGAAATTACCGTCTCCTGTGCAGAAGGGGAACAGGGCAATGTTTACACCGGTTTGTTACCCTTTGACGTGCAAGAAACGGTGTTAGATGAACTGCCGAAAACCCGGACGCAGATTCTCATGAATGTGGGCAACCCAGAGGAAGCCTTCCGGTTGTCAGCCATTCCCTGCGACGGTGTGGGTTTGGCTCGCCTAGAGTTCATCATTACCAATCAAATTAAAACCCATCCCTTGGCGCTCCTTCACTTTGACGCACTCGAAGATCCGGATGTAAAAGCCGAGATTGAGGAGCTTACGGCACACTATCCCTATAAACCCGATTTCTTTGTCGATCGGTTAGCCTATGGTATGGGGGCGATCGCGGCTGCCTTTTATCCCCATCCCGTCATTATCCGCCTTTCCGACTTCAAGAGCAACGAATACGCCAATCTTTTAGGCGGTCGTCAATTTGAACCCCAGGAAGAAAACCCCATGATTGGTTGGCGCGGAGCCTCCCGCTATTACGACCCCCAGTATCGGGAAGCCTTTGCCTTAGAATGCCAAGCCTTAAAACGGGTTCGAGATGACATGGGATTAGTAAATGCCATCCCCATGATTCCCTTCTGTCGAACTCCAGAAGAAGGGCGCAAGGTGTTAGCAGAAATGGCGAAACATGGATTGAAACGGGGTAAACATGGCTTGCAAGTTTATGTGATGTGCGAGTTACCGAGCAACGTGATTTTAGCTTCGGAATTTGCCCAAGTCTTCGATGGTTTTTCCATGGGTTCCAATGATTTAACCCAACTGACATTAGGCTTAGACCGGGATTCTGGCTTAGTTGCACCCTTGTTTGACGAACGCCATGAAGCAGTGAAACGGATGGTGAAATTAGCCATTGAAACCGCAAAAGCGGAGGGTCGTAAAATCGGCATCTGCGGTCAAGCGCCGAGTGATTATCCAGAATTTGCCCGCTTTTTAGTGGAGTTAGGCATTGATTCGATTAGTTTGAATCCGGATTCAGTGTTGAAGACGATGTTGGACATTGCCGAACTGGAGCGCGGATAATGTTAAGTTAGGTCGTTGTCATTGCAACCTCAGGAAAGCAATCGCAACAATCCACGAGATAGTCGAGATTGCTTCATTCTACTTCGTTCCATTCGCAATGACTTATCTGAATAAGACTGTACTCCGTTACAGCGCTTTACGCTGTAAACGGCGCGATGCCCAATGATAGTCTTAAGCCCTCTAGGAGCGGGTTATACCCAAATCTAGAACACCCACCCATGTCTAGAAACCCGGTTTCTTGAAGAAACCGGGTTTCTGGTCTTCGCCGGAATCAATCAATTGCCGCCCCTTGTCATCATTTAACCAAACCTGATTTTTTCGCTTGTGCTAACCACTCTGGATGGAGATCCTTAACCCAAGAGGGTACAACTAGAGCTTTACTAGGATCATCAAGCCGCAATTGGCGATCAATCAGTTCAAGAATGTTCCCTGGCCGATAATTGCCTAAATCAAACGTCAAAATACTACAAGGTCTGCCATGTCTATAGCGGGCCTATTGGATTTATGAACAAAAAAGCTCGTAATCAGATAAAATAAAAGTCTGAACTTCAAGAGACGAGCCGGTCAAATGCATTCTAACCATTCCGAGAGCAAAAAACAAATAGAAATCTTAAAAGGGTTTATTATTTGCTTGTGTTAAGCGTTTATTTCAACTCTTTGTTGATTTCAAGTTGTTCAATCTTCCCGATCTGAAAAAATACGATGCTTTTTCACAATTCGTTTAGGCCCGCTATATTACTAATAATGAACAATCGGTTTTCCTCCAATGAAGAGATTTTAGACCTGCTCTATCAACTCTTGCAAGATTACGGAAAGAAGGCACAGCAAGAAGCCGTTTACAGCGCTTTGCGCTGTTATGAGGGACAGTAACAACAATGAGTAAACCAGTTTTTTAAAGGTTCAGGATCGATCAACTTAAGAGCTACGGACAGAAGAACATCAATCATAGCAGGGGTAGTAGGAGCAAAAGCGAAGACAAAAGACTTCAGTTGTGACCACCACATTTCAATGGGATTAAAATCTGGAGAATAAGGAGATAAATAGATGACACTAGCACCCACCGCTTCAATTTTAGAGACAATTGAAGCAAGTTTATGAACCGGTAAACTATCCATCACAACGACTGCACCTGGCCATAATTTAGGCAGGAGACAATCATTGATAAACACCTTAAATGCCTCTCCATCTAATGAGCCATCAAGAGTCATTAATGCTAAAACTTCCTGCTGACTAATGGCTCCGACAAGAGTGATTTTCGCTCCTCGATAATAAGGTTTAAGTTCTCTGACTCTTGTCCCTTTTTCTGAACGACCATAAGCACGACTTCCTCCTAAGAGAATACCCGATTCATCTATAAATACCATGTCTTCTGGCTTTATTTTTTTGATTTTTTCCCAATATTCTACTCTTAGTTTTTGTACTCTTTCTGTTGCCGCTTGACTGCTATGCCTCGTGTTTTTTTACGAGATAACCCTAATTTCTGTAAACAGCGACACAGGGCTGTCGGACTTACCCAATTACCAGTCGCTTCGGCAAAGAATTCACACAGTTCCCTTAGAGTGGCATCTATATGTTTTTCTACTAAGGCTTTCACTTGCTCTTGAGCTTCAACACTTGTCAGATGACTAAACTGGGGCTTGCCTCTGCGTTTTGGCTCTACATTTCCTTCTATTTTTTGTTGTTTTACGTTCCTTGTGAACTAAATTTTTACTCACTGAAAATCTCGCGGCCACTTGTCTAATTGAGTAGTTTTCTACTAGATGCGCTTTAACGATTTTTTCTCGTAAGTCTACGCTATATGCTTTCATCATCTACTCCATCACCTCTATTTCTTTACTGTACACCATTACAGCGCAAAGCGCTGTATCTAGAAGTGAATGGGGCTGTTTTTATCGTCGCGATCGCTTCTACCTAATCTAATCTAGTGCCCGATCCCTCTTCTCAAAGCCTTACCAGAAGAGGGGTTCCCCCAAGTTTTACCCCATCCATGAGCAAGGAAACAATCAATCATGTCTAATCACAATCAAGCTTGCTGCTGCTGTTGTCCCCATCAAACCCAGTGTTGTCCACAAGTTAAAAACCAACAAGCCATTTATCCCTTGTGGTTTTTCGGATTGGTAATCATGGTAACGATCATGAGCATCCGGGTTAATCCTGCTCCTATCTCCCTTATGGGGATTAGGAATACGAACTCGTAAACTTTTCAAGAGCTTCTTGCAGCAATTTTGGATTAACTTCAATTAAAGTGCCTACGCTCTTCTCTTCCATCCGTTCATTTAGAGTTATATTCACCCTAACTATATTAGTATCAAACCATCTTACTGAAGCAATCTGGAATTATGATAGAGTATCTCATTATTGTTTCTACGAGAGTTTGGTGAGGAAACTGAGGAATTTTTTGGTTTTAGGAGTCAAGAGGGTTCTTTTGTAGGCATCGGCGGCTTTTTTGATAGCTTCCGCTTGAGTCGGATAGGGATGAATGGTGCTAGAAAGTTGACTTAAACCGATCTTACCCGCGATCGCCGTGGTCACTTCACTAATCATATCCCCGGCATGACGTGCAACAATAGTTGCACCGACAATTTTATCCGAACCTTGGAGATAGTGGATTTTAACGAAGCCTTCCGTCTCTCCATCGGCGATCGCCCGATGTACGCTACTCATTAATACCTTAATCGTTTCAATTTCAATTCCCCTCTCTTGTGCCTCCCACTCATAAAGTCCCACATGGGCAATTTCTGGATCGGTATAAGTCGCCCAAGGCATAATAAGATCGCTTAATTTCGATTTCCCCAACCCAAATGGAGAAAACAACGTATTCTTAATGACGATTCGTGCTGCCGCATCCGCCGCATGGGTGAATTTCCAATTCATACAAATATCGCCAGCCGCATAAATTTGGGGATTCGTCGTTTGTAAATAATCATTTACTTTTACCCCTTTGCGGTCATAGTCCACCCCAACTCCTTCTAAATTCAAGCCTTCCACATTGGGGGCACGACCTGCACCAGCTAAAATTTCATCCACAACTACGGGATAGGGTTCCTGTTTTCCCTGGCTAGAAACATAAATCACTTTACCTTCTGGAGTGGATTCTACCCGTTGAATCTGACTCTCTAAAATCAGTTGAATTCCTTCTTGTTTAAACTGCTCTTGAATAATTTCTGCTGCATCTGGATCTTCCCGGTCTAATAAATGTCCCTTATTGTGAAATAAAACGACTCGAGCGCCTAAACGGTGGAATGATTGGGCCAACTCACAACCAATCGGCCCACCCCCAATTACCGCTAACCGTTTCGGGCATTCTATGAGATTAAACACGGTTTCATTGGTCAAGAACCCGACTTCTTCTAACCCTTCAATTTTCGGCCGCACAGCCCTGGCACCAGTAGCAATTACAGCTTTCTTAAACGGTAGCGTTTTCCCGGAAACTTCCAGAGTCGAATTACTGGTAAATTGCCCTTCTCCTAAAAAGACATCAACCCCTAAACTCTGGAATCTTTTCGCCGAATCATCGTGGCTAATTCCGGCACGAATTTTCCGCATCCGTTCCATAACTTGGGCAAAGTTAATGTTAATCTCTTCTGAGGGATGAATGCCAAAATTAGGGGCATTGCGGATATCTTCTACCACACGAGAGGAGCGAATCACACATTTAGAAGGCACGCAACCCACATTTAAGCAATCTCCTCCCATTAAGTTCTTTTCTACCAAAGCGACTTTTAAGCCGACATCTAATCCTGCGGCTCCCGCAGCGACGACTAACCCGGCAGTTCCCGCACCAATGACGACTAAATCATATTGTGCTGCGGGGGTTGGATTAACCCAATCTTGGGGATGAACCCGATCAATTAACTGTTGGTTATAGCGATCGATAGGAGATAAGTTTAGGGATGACATGGTTTTGAATAGGGGAATGGGGAAATTAATTAGACTTCTTGCAGAAGTCAGGGAATTAAAGAATAGGCAATAGGGATAAGAATACAGAATTACTCCATTACTATTTATTTTCTACCCACTTATGCAAGAGGTCTATTGAATTCACATCAGACCTAATTGTTCATTGTTAATGGTTTTCAATTGCTCCATCTAAGGCTTTACGGGCAATGCGGGTAACATAAAGGGTAACGGCAACTGTGGCAATAAATCCAATAATCCGCAATGTCCAAGTAATGGTTGGGTTAGAAGGTTGATCCCCTGTGCCAATCGTGGCCAGGTTGCCGGCTAGGGAGCCAATATAAACATACATGATTGTGCCGGGAATCATGCCAACAGAACCGATAAAGTAATCTTTGAGGGAGACTTGGGTTAATCCATAGGCGTAGTTGAGTAAGTTAAAGGGGAAGACTGGAGAGAGTCGAGTGAGGAGAACGATTTTCAAGCCTTCTTCACCAACGGCTCGATCGATCGCACTAAATTTAGTATTACCTTCGATTTTCTTGGCGATCCAATCCCGTGCTAAGTAGCGTCCCACGAGAAAAGCAGCGGTTGCGCCTAGGGTTGCGCCAATAAACACATACACCGAACCAAAAGCAACTCCAAAGACGACTCCTGCACCCAGGGTAAGGATAGAACCAGGCAGGAAGGCCACAGTGGCGACAATATAAAGGAGAATAAAGGCGATCGCTCCAATTGGGCCGAGGTTTTCAATGCTCTGTAGGGCAGAGCGTAGGAGTTCTTGAGGGTTGAATCCCGTGCTGTTGGTGAGATCTTGGGCAAATACAGGGCTGCTGGTGACGAGGAGCGCGATCGCCCCGATGGCCAACAGGGAGAATAATTTGCGAATGGTCAGATGGCGATCGATCATCAATCAGAGGTTCCATAGGACTTTATGAATTATCCTCTCATACTACTCTGAGGAACTCCTGAGAATACCCTTGAACATTAATGAACGTCAGTTTTGGTTAAGCGATCGTTATGGTTAACGGTAATCAAGCGTCAGCATAAACCTCTTGCAGGGCATCTTGGGCTTCTTGACGCAATCCACGGGCAATGCGGAACAGTTCTAGCCCAGTATGTAAATAGTGTTCGTCATAGTTGTAAGGAAACCAGGAGAACTCCTCAAGTCCATCACTGACTTGATTGAGGCAATGATAGAGATGGGCGGCAATGCTGGCAATTGGGCCAGGATTAGGGAGGGAACGAAAGTGCTGTTGCGCTTCCTCCAATAAGGAACGACAATTTTCTAAATACAGTTGAAAATTTTCTAGTAATTGATCGTCAAAAGGGTCGGCAGAAAGGTCATCAATTTCTGCTTCTATGGAGTAGAGAATCTCGATTAAGGAAAGATTGACAGGATGATAGACTCTTGAGAGCCATTGTTGCCAATGTCGATCTGGATCTAGGGGTTTTTTAGAGGAACGGGTAGAGGGTTGGGGAGATTTGGAGCGATCGCCCCTTTGACCATAAGGAAAGTGTTGGCGATCGTACACTCGGCGACTGTGGGAATCGCTGAGGGTTTCATAGGCCAGATTAATCTCCACGATCCGGTTTTTATCACCCACCGCTTGATTGAGATCCGGATGATAGAGTTTCACCAAACGGCGATACGCTTGGCGAATTTCCTCTGAAGTCGCCGTTGGCTCAATTTCTAGGGTTTCATAGTAATTCACAGCCCTCTTCCCCATTCCCGCGTCCCCATGTCTGGAGTGTCCTCCTATTCTGGATCTTGGAATAAGGGGGTACTCAGATAGCGCTCGCCAAAACTCGGTTGAATGACCACAATTAACTTACCCTTATTTTCTGGGCGCTTGCCAACTTGGATCGCAGCGCAGACTGCAGCACCACTAGAAATGCCAGAAAGTAAGCCTTCTTCCCTGGCTAAACGGCGACCATAGGCGATCGCCTCTTCATCGGAAACCGTTACGACTTCATCAATTAAATCTACCCTTAAAACTTCTGGCACAAATCCAGCTCCAATCCCCTGAATTTTATGCGGTCCCGGTTGTCCACCGGATAAGACTGGGGACGTTTGCGGTTCCACGGCGATCGCCTGAATCATCTCGTTTTTCTTCTTCAGCACCTCCGCAACCCCCGTAATCGTGCCCCCAGTCCCTACACCAGAAATAATCATATCCACCTGGCCATCTGTATCAGTCCAAATCTCCTGGGCCGTAGTTTTGCGGTGAATCTGGGGATTAGCTGGATTTTGAAACTGCTGCAACATATAAGCATTGGGGGTTTGTTCTACCACTTCCATTGCTCGACGGATACATCCTCCCATGCCCTCTGAGCCTGGAGTCAAGACTAACTCGGCTCCATAAGCCTTTAACATTGCTCGCCGTTCTACACTCATGGTTTCCGGCATTAATAAGATTAATCGATATCCTCGTGCAGCAGCCACCATGGCCAACGCAATCCCTGTATTCCCAGATGTGGGTTCAACCAAAACGGTCTGATCTGGAGCAATTAACCCTTCTTTTTCCGCCGCATCAATCATATTGACTCCAATGCGGTCTTTGACTGAGGAAGCTGGGTTCATACTTTCGAGTTTAACCACAATTCTGGCCCCACAGCCCTCTGCTTGCGGGATGCGGTTCAGTTGAACCAAGGGTGTATTTCCGACTAATTTAGTAATATCTTGTGCGATTTTCATGTTGAACCGGTGAAATGATTAGCGATTAGATAGAGAACATCTTGCCCATTGTCCCAAAGCCTATGGACAACGTGCAAGTTATCGCCCTGGGAGCGAGGGAATAGGCAATCGTCTTGTGAGACTTAGCTTTGAGAATTAAATTCAACCCATTTTACGTTGTCAATTTTTAAGCCAATTGGCAGTTCAATTAACAATAAGGGGAAATGAGTCCTTGCTTCTTCCTCTCCCTATTTCCCCATTTCCCCATTCCCCCTATAATAGTTAAACTCAATACCAAATTGTTGGGAGAGGCCCCTATGCCGAAAACCGTCGCTGATGTCATGACTGCAAATCCTATGGTGGTTCGCCCAGATACTTCCTTGAAGGAGGCGATTCACTTGTTGGTGGAATACCGTATTAGTGGTTTACCCGTCGTCGATGCAGAAGGTAAGCTGATTGGGGTGATCTCAGAGACGGATTTGATGTGGCAAGAAACGGGGGTGGAGCCGCCGCCCTATATTATGTTGCTAGATAGTGTGATTTATTTAGAAAATCCATCAACCTATGAGAAGGATTTGCGTAAGGCGATGGGTTTGACGGTGGGTGAGGTGATGAGCGATCGCCCCATTTCAGTCACGGGCGATCGCTCTTTGCGCGATGCCGCTAAGGTAATGCAAAAACATAATATTCGCCGTTTACCGGTTTTGGATGATGCCCAGGAGTTGGTGGGTATCCTTACCAGAGCCGATATTTTGCGGGATCTCTTGGAGGCTTAGAGTTAAGTTCTTTTCCTATGTGTATCGATATGTATCGATCGGATTTGCCCTATTGAGAGTATTGGAAGTCTATGAGTGTAACCCCTGAATCAGTTCAGCAATTATTAGATTCGGAAAATTATGGCGATCGCCTACGCGGGGTGAATCAATTGCGTCTGCTCGATCCAGCCGTGGCGTTTAGCAAGATTCAAGCCTTAGCCATTGATAGTAATGTGCGGGTGCGCTATGCAGCGATCAGTCAGTTATCGACGGTGGGAGAGGTCAATCGAGAGGAAAGTTTAACTATTTTACGCGATCGCCTGGAAAACGATCCAGAAATTGATGTCAAAGCAGCAGCGGCTGATGGTATTGGGGCGTTGCACTTAACTGAAGGTTATCTGGATTTAGAACAAGCCTATGGCAATACGGAGGAATGGCTGTTGCAGATGAGTATTGTGGCAACCTTGGGAGAATTAGGCGATCCTCGCGCCTTAACCTTACTCAAAGTAGCCCTCAACTCCCCCACAGATTTAGTCCGTTCCGCAGCCGTCAGTTCTGTGGGAGAATTAGGCGATCCTGAAGCTGTGGAATTGTTATTTCCCTTAGTTGACGATCCCGATTGGCAAGTTCGCCACCGTGTCGCTCAAGCATTGCACTCTTTGGGGGGAGAAGGAGAAGGGGTAGAGTCTGCCCTGAATCAACTCGCTCAAGATCCGGTGGATCAAGTGGCGATCGCTGCCAAAAATACCTACTCCTAATCTAATCTTTATCTAATCTTTTCAATTTGATATCAAGTCCCAAGTATCAGTATCGATACAAGGCTGAATTTGCGTGCCGTATTCCTTCAGCAAAAGGATTTAATCTACCTCATAAGAGCGCAAACTGCTGTATCATCGAGGAATGGGACTAGGCTAGGAAACACTGAGGGGAATTTTTCTCGCTGTCCGCTCTAACCACAATTCCAAGTCATTAGAGTCCGAAAACTTCAGCAAAGCAATAGATAGATCCTCTAGAGCCGACAGAGAGAGCGCCTCAATTTCTTCCTGTAAATAGGGCTTAACCGCTCCAACTTTCCAAGGCAGTTGCTGCAAAATCATTGCCACGGCTTGTTCGTGCTTACCTTTTTCTCTACCCTCTTCCATCCAATGCATAATGCTTGCCATGATTCGATCTCCATTTTTATTTTTAATCTTGAGTTATTCGGCTTCAGGAAGAACCCCAACTCAGCAAACAATGGCTGATCTCAACGCCCAGTTGCTTCTGGATCGTTTACTGTTGATAGATTAAATTCTTCCAGCGATCGCCACTTGAACTAAGTCGTATTGTTATCCATATTTAAGCATAATCTCTTTTCTACAAAAAGGCAATCACTTTACCTTGAATTTCTTTTAAAGAGTAACGCTATTTTTCTTCACTGCCTCCTTAAATAAAGTCCTGCGTGAATTACTTAGCTTCCATCCAACTCTTTCCTCGATGAATTTCTACCGCCAAAGGAATTTTTAAAGAAACCACCTGTTCCATCGTCTCTTGAACTTTCACCGACACCTCATCCCATTCCTCTACTGGCATTTCCAGTACTAATTCATCATGAACTTGCAAGAGCATCCGTGCCTCATAGGGACATAAAACTCGATCTAATTTCACCATTGCCATTTTAATTAAATCGGCGCTTGAACCTTGAATAGGTGCATTGGCAGCAGCACGCAATAACTCTGCATCCCTTTGTCCTGGTTGTATTTCTTCCCAGCTAATCTCCTCTAGAGGTTGTCCGCGTAAACGCATTAAATCAGATGATCCAAACTCAAAATAGCGCCTTCTCCCCAAAATTGTTTCCACAAAACCTTGACTAATCGCCTGTTTTTTTGTATATTCCAAATACTCAAACACTTTGGGATATTGGCGATTAAATCGCTTAATAAAATCATTACCTTCTCGCACACTTACTCTCGCTTCTCTGGCAAATCGTTGCGCCCCCATGCCATAAATAACTCCAAAATTAATCACTTTCCCTAAACGGCGCTCTTCCGAGGTTATCTCCTGGCGATCAAATAGCAACTGAGCGGTAACTTTATGGACATCGAGTTGATTTTGATAGGCATCTACCAGAATTGGATCGTCACTTAAATGGGCTAAAAGTCTTAACTCAATTTGGGAATAATCAGCCGCGACTAACGTCCATCCCGACTGAGGAATAAATGCTTTTCGGATTTGGCGGGAAAATTCGGTACGAATGGGAATATGTTGTAAATTCGGGTTAGAAGAAGATAAACGTCCCGTGCTGGTAACCGCTTGGTTAAAATCCGTATGCACTCGTTGGGTTTGGGAATTTACCAATTTGGGCAGAGCATCCACATAGGTGGATTTTAATTTATGTAACGTGCGGTACTCTAAAAGTGCCTTAACCACTCCCGTTTTATCCTCCGGTTGCAGTTTTTCTAAAGTTGCTGCATCTGTGGAATATCCAGTTTTGATTTTGCGCCCTTTGGGCAGGTTTAGTTGATCAAATAACAAGGTACTGACTTGCTTTGGGGAGCGTAAATTAAATTTTTCACCAGCAGCTTGATAGGTTTTTTCTTCAATATTTTTCAGTTGATCTGTCAATGGCTTGGAGAGAGTTTGCAGATAATTCTTGTCGATACAAATACCCCTCCACTCCATCTCTGCTAAAATCGGTTCCAATGGTAGTTCAACATCTTTTAAGAGCTGCTTAAGTTTGGGAAAATAGCTGATTTTTTTTGTAAAGATTGGGGCAAGTTGAAACGTGACATAGGCATCCATACCACAGTATTTCGTAACCAAGGAAATATCGATATCAGCAATGGTTTGTTCGTTGCGAACCAATTGCTCATAACTTTGGGGCATGAGTCCTAATTCTTGTTGGGCTAGGGCGCTGAGACTATGATTTCTATCTGGATTTAAGACATAACTGGCAAGTCGGGTATCGAGGACAACGCCTTGTAGATTAATGCCGTTATTTTTGAGGATTAACCGATCAAATTTAGCATTTTGGAAAACTTTAGGATAGGCAGGATTTTCGAGCAGGGGGCGCAGAAGTTCCAAAGCCCGATCGCTCTCTAGATTCTGTCCCCGTTTATGCTTGAGGGGGATATAGGCAACAGTCAGGGTTTCATCCTGCTGAAAACAGCATCCTAAACCGACTAATTCTGCATCTCTTGGTTCTAATGCTGTGGTTTCCGTATCCCAAGCAACAGGATGTTGGGGATCTTGGCAGGTTTTGAGTTTTGCAATTAAATCAGTCAGTTTCTGCTCATCATCAATAATAATCGGGGTAAAGGGCAACTGATTTTGAGCTTGCGCAGCTTCCGTTTCTGCTGCGCTCCAAAAATCGAGAGCTTCATCTACGATCTGTGCCTCAGCTTCTCCCACTTCTTGAGCTTTACCCCCTAACAGAGTTTGGAAGTGATTCAGTTTTGGGCGAAAAGTTTCTAATTCTAAGCGTTGGAATAACTCAGATGGGGCTTGGGGAGGAAAGCCTTGCAGATGACAATCATCTAGGGTGAGATCGAGGGGAACTTCAGTGGTGATTTGGGCTAAAAATTGGGAATGGTACGCATCACCTCTACCGGCGATTAACTTCTTTTGCATCGCGCCTTTGATTTGATCTACCGATGCATAAACCCCATCCAATGTGCTGTACTCTTGCAACAATTTCACCGCCGTTTTCTCCCCAATGCCTTTAACCCCAGGAATGTTATCTGAAGAGTCACCGCAAAGGGCTTTATAATCGACAATTTGGCTGGGATGAACTCCCATTTTTTCTTTCACTTGTGCTGGATAAAATTCCTGGGTTGCGGTATCGCGTTTCTGGCTACCTCCAGCAAGATACAGAACGCTGATGAGCTTTTCCGAATTGACGAGTTGGAATAAGTCGCGATCGCCGGTTAGGATCTTCACCTGATATCCTGCTTTAATCCCCCGCTCTGCTAGCGCCGCCAGCACATCATCGGCTTCATAACCCGCACAGGTGGCAATAGAAACCTGGAGAGCCACTAAAATCTGCTGTAGGTTTTGCAGATCGCCAATAAAATCCTCTGGAGTTTCCTGACGGTTGGCTTTATAGTTGACATCCGCTTGATGGCGAAACGTGGCTTCAGCGCGATCGAATGCTACGGCTAAGGCTTGGGGATGTTCTTTTTCGAGGACTTCAAACATCGACTTCAAAAAGCCAAAGCAGACACTGGTAGGGATACCACCACGGGTTTTCAGTCCTCCATCGCGCCCTTTAGAAAAGGCATAATAAGCACGGAAGGCTAAGGAATGTCCATCAATGAGCAGGAGGAGGGGACGAGGGGAATTTGCAACCACAGTGAGAATTCAAATGATGTGTTACGGGGATTATAGCAATTTACGACTGAATATATGAACACTGTATGAATACAGTAACTGGGCAATGAGTTTTGCTCTCCCAGATCCTCTTTCCTTTGCTTTTTCTTTACATTGAGACTTGAGAAATATTAAAAGTTACTCGATGTTTTTTCAAGTGCTTGTAAGAACAGAAGAGGGGATCGTCTTTCCGTTTTTGACAAAGTTCCTGAACAAAATTCCACATCACCTGGCAATCTTCTTTCAACACGTCTTCAAAATACTCTGTTCCGGTTTGTGAAATGATGAGGAAACATCCAACTGGCGCTCTCGATACTCTTAAATGAAGCATGGGTTTCTCTAGCAATTTGCTCTAGAAGAGGATTTTTATAACCCAATAGCAAAAAATCAAGCTCACCTACTTCATTAATATCGCCACTAACCAGTTCAATATTTAAGTTCATGGAAATTGTAGAGAAACTTTATAGAACTTTTCTTTTCTATGGAGTACAATTTTAAGTCTTAGACACTAAGCAATGCAAGCTATTGCTAGAGAGCCTGTTGCTTGTTGCCGAGCGCAAAGGACTATAACAGTTAATTAAATGGGGATGGATATTGTCTGTAATTTGCTGACACTCCCACTAATCTTTATAAAATGTTTAGCTTTGTGCCTTTTCCCTGTCCCCTATTGCTAGAGTACCTATCCCCCCCAGGGGGATGCTACCCTAGAAAAATGTGATCTTAAACCCACTGAGGAAACAGCCGTGGTTGCAACTCCAGAAAAATACTCAGAACAAACTCCAGTTGGCGATCGCCAGCCCCCTCGCGTTGCCGTTCTGTTAATGGGCTATGGTGAAGTGGAAAGTTATGCCGACTTTGCCAACTATAACGAACAAGCCCTAAATCTGCTCACCGCTAAGTTTGCACCGGTTCCGACTTGGATCTATCCCCCGTTAGCCAAACTCCTCGCGATCTTTGATTTCCATGAATGGAGTCATCAGCATGGTAATTTCATTTCCCCCCACAATGCCATTTTTGAGCGTCAGCGAGCCGGAATTGAGGAACATTTACAGCAAAAATGGGGCGATCGCATTAAAGTCTTTAAAGCCTTTAACTTTTGCGCTCCCTACCTTCCTGAGCAAGTGCTAGAGCAAATTAAGGCAGAAGGGTTTGATAAACTGCTCATTTATCCCCTGCTTGTTGTTGATTCCATTTTCACCAGTGGTATCGCTGTTGAACAAGTGAATCAAGCTCTGGCGAAAGAAGAGGGTAGCGAGCATTGGGTGACGGGAGAGCGCTATATTCCCTCATTTTATAACGAGCCAGACTATATCAACCTCATGGCTCAAGTAGTAGAGGAGAAAATTGCCCAGAAATTGCGCGATCGCATTTTACCCTCCCAAATTGGTATTGTTTTAATGAATCATGGCTGTCCCCACAAAGCCAAAGGCTTCACCTCCGGTATCACCGAAAGCCAAACCCTCTATGAATTAGTGCGGGAAAAACTGATTTACAAATATCCATTGATTTCCGTGGGTTGGCTCAACCACGATACCCCCCTGATTGAATGGACTCAACCTGACGCTAAACTGGCAGCAGAAAACCTGATTCAGCTTGGTGCAAAGGCGATCGTATTTATGCCTATTGGTTTCGTCACCGAAAACCACGAAACCCTACTCGATGTTGAGCATATTATCGAAGCCTTACAGCGCCAATACTCCAACATTACCTATATTCAAATGGAGTGCGCTAACGATCATCCAGAATTCCTACATATGGCTGCACATTGGGCAGATCCCCACATTGAAGATCTGCTCTCAGAAGAAGCTTTATCGGTGAATACTCAACTCACTGTTGAGCATCATCACCATCATCATCATCACGATCGCGATCATCATCACCATCATCATTAATTAAACGATTCCATAAATCGCTAAAAAGTAGGGGTGAAAACTTTTCGCCCCTACTTTTCTTAATATTAGCACTTCAACTCAACTAAATCGCGCTCAAACTTCACCCCTTTGCGCTCAACAATTTCCGTATCATAAACTTGAAAACCAAACTTCTTAAATAAACCCACACTAAACAGACTTACCTCAGCATAAAATCGTTTCATTTCCTGACTTTTTCCATAGTCTAAAACGACCCTCATCAAAGAACTACCAATCCCTTGATGCAAACAATCATGGCGCACATAGACTGAAGTAATATGCCCATCATTTCCTATACCCGCAAAGCCTAAAATATCAGTCTCATTCACTACCACAAACGTAGTAATATCAACAATAAACTGACGGAAAAAGCGTTCGCTTAACCCAAAAGCAGCCCAGGCTTGGGTCTGCTCTAAGGTATAATACTGGAGTCCATGGGTCTGAACCGTTTGATAGTAAAGATCTGCCAGTTCTGGCACATCAGATTCTTGAGCAACTCGAATATTCATCAACGATAACGATCTTGTTTAATTTTTCTGTCACTCTTGGAAAGTCTAACCAATTTCTAAGAATGATCGTCCGCGATCGCGAACTAAAGAATAATGATTCCGTACAATTGTATTGCGACCTAGATTCTGTAAATTTCATACACCCTAATGTGGAGAAAAAACTATGGCTCTCAATCAAGTTACCGTCACCATCGACAATGCTGCCCCTAATCTAGGAACCAGCCTCACCCCCTTCTGGGTTGGCTTCCATAATGGTGGTTTTGATACTTACGATCGCGGAGCGCCCGCCTCACCCGGACTAGAACGACTCGCAGAAGATGGCAATAATAGCGTTATCAGTCAAGAATTCACCAACAGTGGCTTCGGCAACCTCGATGCCACCATTGGCAGCGCTCCCATCGCCCCCGGAGCCACCGTCCGCCAAACCTTTAACGTTGATGCCTCTCAAGGTCGCTACTTTAACTACGCTTCTATGATCTTGCCCAGTAACGACACCTTCGTTGCCAACGGCAATCCCCTCGTTAACGAAATTTTTGATGCCAACGGTAACTTCGTCGGCGCTGATATCCTCATTTCCGGTTCGCAAGCCCTAGATGCCGGCACCGAAGTCAACGACGAAATTCCAGCCAACACCGCCTTCTTCGGGCAGAGCGCTCCCAACACCGGAGTCGCTCAAAACGGAACCATTCAACTCGCTACCGGCTTCAATGCTCCCGGAAGCGGCGGCATTCTCGACGATGCTCGGTTCACCAACGCTGACTATACCGCTGCCAACTATCAAATAGCTCGCATCCGAGTCACCTCCAATCCCTCCGCGCGCCTCTCTTCCGTACTCACCGGCGCTCAAGAAGTTCCCCCCACTACTTCTAATGCCACCGGTACTTCGCAACTCATCCTGAATGAATTTGGCGATGCACTCAGTTACGAACTCAACGTCTTCGGCTTGGATTTTGGTCAAATCCTCAACGGTACGCCGCAAACCGCCGATCCCAATGATGATGTCACCCGCATCCACATCCATAATGCTCCTCGCGGGCAAAATGGTCCCATCGTCTTCGGTTTAGTCGATCTGATTAATGCTGCCAACAACGGTCAAGATAGTGACGATCTGCAAATTACGCAAAATACTGATGGTTCAGTAACCTTACGCGGAATTTGGGAAGAGACCGATCTGCCGCGTGTAAGTGGGGACGCGACTCAGCGGGCACCTGTCTCTTTTACCAAAGAACTGGGTTTAAAGCCCCGTCCTTTAGCGAAGCGGAGGGCGGCTTTTTTAATTGGTCGCACCATTTAGAAAAATCCATGCTATGATTTATCGCAAGCAAGAACGATAAAACCATGATGGTCTACGAGATGAAACTAGAAGGAGCGAAAGAGCAGTACGGAAGGCTCGATGAAGCTATCCGCACGGGTCGTTTTGTTCGCAATAGTATCAT
>NZ_JAGHZH010000176.1:0-10740 GCF_017746885.1 Roseofilum sp. SBFL
AATAGAAGAAACCGGAGAGTGACAGAAGAGGGTTACAGCGCTTTGCGCTGCTATGAGGGACAGTATTGAATCCTTAAAGCCATATACCACAACCCTATTCCCTATTCCCTATTACCTATTCCCTAGCGCAAAGCGCTATATTTGTCCACACTGAAGCCAGAACCCTGTGAATTAAAGGCTTCTATGGGTTATGGAGAAATTGAGAAGATTCAAGCCAACCTGAAGTTAAATAAAATGCTGCTGCTCTCGCGGGCGATCGCCGTCAGTGGGAATGGCTTAAAAGTCTTCACCTATGCCGGAAACCCCTTAGCACTAAACGTAGCTCAATGGCTGTTCCTGATTAAAGATAGCGTAGCCGTAGTTCAAGGGATGATGCGCGATAAGACTCCCGAACAGCTCGTCAGAAATCGTCAGCAAATTAATCTCACTTGGCAGGACATTCTGGGATAATGGAGTCCTGATTAATTGGACTTAAGAGCATCACCATTTTTATCCCCTTCTCCTGAGACAGCAAGACAGAGAAAGCTTCAAAAGTAAATCTCTCATCCAAGTCTGGAAGAGCAAATCTTTACAGTGATGGAAGAGCATTTAGGCGTTCGTTACATTTATGAAGATCTGGTCTGTTCGCTCGAAAATAAGCCGTCTATGTTTCAGGTATTAACCACAGAAAATTTTCAGGCGCTCTCACCAGAATTGCAACAGCGACTGCGCCAAGCTACCCTCACGAGTAACAAGCAGAAAATGGCTGAAGTGATTCGCGCTATTGCCGAAAATAATCCCGATTTTTCTGAGGCGATCGCGACCTGTTTCCAGAATTTTGAATACGATAAAATTCTAAGTTTAATTCCTCAATAGTACAGTTAAGCACGATTGTAGGGGCTTTCTGGCCGATCGCTACTAGAGTCTTTTTGAACGAATCGTACATTTGAATCGACTATAGTATAAACTGACGTGATTAGAGAATCCCATGAATGAAGCCAAGCAACCTTCCCTGAAGATCGCCGTGGTAGGAGATGTACACGATCAATGGGAAAGTGCCGATGCACAAGCACTACATGCTTTAGGAGTGGATTTAGTGTTGTTTGTGGGTGACTTTGGCAATGAGTCAATTGCGGTGGTGGAGGCGATCGCCGCGTTAGACTTACCGAAGGCGATCGTTTTAGGAAACCATGATTGTTGGTATACCGCCTCTCCTTGGGGTCGGAAGAAATGCCCCTACAATCGTCAGTTAGAAGACCGGGTAAGCGACCAGCTCAAGTTGCTCGGCGATACTCATGTGGGGTTTGGTTATCTCAATTTTCCCCAATTTCAGCTCAGTGTTGTGGGCGCTCGGCCCTTTAGTTGGGGCGGCCCGATCTGGCAGAATGGGGGCTTTTATCGAGACCGCTATGGCGTGAATAGTTTTACGGAATCTGCTGATAAAATTATCGCGGCTGCCCAGAAGACCGCCTATGAGACAGTAATTTTTATGGGTCATTGTGGCCCCCAAGGTCTTGGAGATCAACCAGAAGATATTTGTGGCAAAGATTGGAATCCTTTGGGGGGAGACTTTGGCGAGCCAGATTTTCGAGCAGCGATCTTGGCGACTCGAGAGCAGGGAAAACAGATTCCCTTGGTGACGTTTGGCCATATGCATCACCGTCTGCGCCACACCGAAGCACAATTAAGAGAGGCGATCGCTCAAGATAATCAAGGTACAATTTACCTCAATGCAGCTAGAGTCCCTCGGATTATCACCACCGCCACCGGGAAATCTCGCAACTTCTCCCTCGTTACCCTAGAAAACCAAACCGTTATCCAAGCGAGCTTAGTGTGGGTCAACCACCAGTTCAAAATAGAAAGTGAAGAAATTCTCTATACATCCCGTCCATCTGCTGCCCAAATAGGCTATACTAATAGACTGTGACTGGAGAGGTGGCAGAGTGGTCGAATGCGCTCGACTTGAAATCGAGTGGGCGTTAACAGCGTCCCGGGGGTTCGAATCCCCCCCTCTCCGTTCCCTTGTTGGTTGAGCGAATCAGATTGAGTTTCTATGACTTCTACGATACAAATTGAGCATCAACCGAGCCGCGAATACCTGGATCGACTGGGAATCTGGGATTGGCCAATTTGGACAAAAGAAGTTTCTGAATTTCCCTGGACCTATGACTGCTCAGAAACCTGCTACTTACTTACGGGCGAAGTCATCGTCACTCCCGATGGTGGAGAACCGGTCAAATTTGGCGAAGGGGATTTAGTTACGTTTCCCGCCGGACTCTCCTGTAGCTGGAAAATTCTTCAACCAGTTCGCAAACATTACTCCATGGATTAATCCTTATTCTCTGACTTGTGCAAGCAGTCTACGGATGATGACCAGGAGCCAATAAAACATCCAGATACCGATCCAATTCGCCATCAGATCAATCAAACTATAACTGCGGGCTGGAGAGAAAATCTGTAAGGTTTCATCAATGAATGAAAAGACAGTGACTAAAATTGGCCCTAGGGGAAGAGATATTTTTCCCAGTTGAATCATGCGCTCTCCCAGAGCTTGATGACTTAAAATTCCAGCAGTTCCTATGAGAAACAAATGCCCAAATTTGTCGTAATCGGCTACACGGGCAGGAATCCACCGTAAATAAGCGGCTAGGGATATGAACAACAATAAGCCGAAATAGATCCAGAAGGCAACGATCCATCGGCGATCGGCTTTTTTAGGGCTAGGAGTTCTCATAAGGGAGCAGTGGTAAGTCTGTCTGTATACGGACGCTCAGTAGCGCGATCGCAGTTCCCTAAATTGTTCTGGTTTTTATTTTATCCTTGACGGTTAATTTCTTCTAAGAGCCACTCTTCTACAGGTTCTCCATCTTTGCGTTCAATGTGAATGGCGATCGCATAAACATCAGCCGATCCCGGAGGCGCTGGGATTTGCTCAAACTCTATAGTGTAGTTATTGGGGTCTTGGTTATGCTCCTTGAGCCAATCGTTCACTTTAATCTGGGCAAACAACGATTGTCCATCCTGGAACATACGGGTAATTTGCATTTGCAAGGTATAGGGAGTAAAACGGGGCATAGGCTGGTAATCGGTAATAGGGAATAGGGGGATAGAATAATCCTTATTCTGATTGTTGCAGAATTAAGGGTAAGTTGTCCTTGCCTCCACCAATGATAATCACTTTGCTGTTTTCGGATTCAGCTAATTGTTGCGTCGCTTCAATGGACTTAAGCTGTATAATTTGTGGCGTTAACCCTTGGGCAAGCAGTTTTTGGGCATCAGCAATTCCTTGGGCTTCTATTCGTTGTCTTTCTGCTTCTTTTTGCGCTTTTTCGATCTCAAATTCAATCTCTTGACGCTCTTTTTCGTTAATAAATTCCTGGCGCTCGCTTTCTTGTTGGGCGGCTAGTTTTTCCTGAATCGCCGCTTGAATAGAGTCAGGAAGGGTGACATTTCTGAGCAGAGCTTGATCGACGGTGAAGCCTAACGGTTGTAGTTGACTAATCAAAGAGTCTTGTAGCGTTTGGGCAATCTCTTGGCGCTTTTCTCCATAAATTTCACGGGCTTCATAGCGGGCGGAAATTTCTCGAATCAGCGATCGAAAGCGAGAGATGATGATTTCGGTCTCATCTGTGCCAATATTTTCATAAACGTTGGCAACTTGTTGAGGGTCAAGTTTATATTGTAAACTGACATCAATACTTAGATTTAGCCCTTCTTTTGAGGTCGCACTGACCGTTTCTTTAATGTCTTTGAGACGAGTAGAAAAACTTGTGATTTTGGCCATAGGATTGGTCAAGTGTACGCCAGGTTTCAGGGGTCTTTCTTGAACTTTTCCAAGGATTTCGACAACAGCGACTTTACCTGTTGACATGACAACCAAGCATTGGGATAAAGTCGCCAAAAAACCAATTACACTAATCAGAAGAGAGATTACCCTGATTTGATGTTGGCGATGTTTGGGAATAGCATCAATGGAGGTACTACTTAAGGCGATCGCCAACGCTAACAATGACGTGAGGAGATAGGGAATAAACATGATCGCTGAGGAGATCGGTACATTTATAGAGTAGCTCAAGGGGTTTACCCTCTAGGGGAAAGGTAAAGAAAAGTTGACTATCTGTTATCTTGTGAAAAGAATGCCTCAGTTCTCTTAAACTTCCCTTAAAACAACTCCCATGACATTTCCCTTACCCAACTTGTTAGTTCCTGAACGAGCGGTTTCCGTCAATGAATTCACCCGATATTTACAAATGCGCTTAGAAGAAGATGAACACCTTCAGCAAATTTGGATTACGGGTGAAGTGTCGAGCGCCAGCCAATATAGCAGCGGATTATTTTTCACCCTACAAGATCCAGAGGTAAAAGCGAGTCTCAATTGTGTGGTGTGGAATAATGCCTTATCTCGACTGATGACTCAACCGACTGCGGGGGCTAAAATTGTGGTATTAGGAACCCTGCGGATTTATCCCCCTAGAGGACAATATCAATTAATGGTCCATCAGGTGCTTCCGGGGGGGGAAGGTTTACAAGCCCTTCGATATCAACAATTGCGCGATCGCCTAGCGGCTGAAGGCTATTTTGACCCCGATCGCAAACAACCCATTCCGTCCCATCCGAACATTGTGGCCGTAATTACCTCACGTCAAGCCGCCGCCTGGGGGGATATTCAACGCACTCTCAAGCGCCGTTATCCCGGGCTGCATGTTCTGTTTTGTCCGGCTCTGGTACAAGGCGAACAATCCCCCAGTTCTATTGTGAGAGCTATTCAACAAGTCGAAAGCGATGGTCGAGCTGAAGTGATTATTCTAGCTAGAGGGGGAGGAGCGACGGAAGATTTAGCCGCGTTTAATGATGAGCGAGTGGTTAAGGCGATCGCCAAGTGTCCCATTCCCATTATTTCCGGTATCGGTCATCAGAGGGATGAATCCCTCGCCGACTTAGCTGCCGATCTCTATGTCCATACCCCTACCGCTGCTGCCAATCGAGCGGTCCCAGAACTCTCTACCCTCCTGAATGAACATGAAGACCGTTGTCTAGCGCTGATCGACGTTGCTCACACCTACTTCAACCAACATCAGGATCAACTTAATCTCTTGCGAAACCGCCTCTGTCGTCTGCAACTCGATCGCCAAATTACACGGGAAGAACAAACTTTAGACTGGAAGCGTCGTCAATTAATCCAACTCAGTCTACAAGCACTGCAACAACAAACTCAAAAATGTGACTATTTGCGCCAAAAACTGTCTACTCTCGATCCTCATAATGTCTTGAAACGGGGATACGCTTTAGTCCGCAGCGAAAACGGGGAAATTGTGCGCTCTGTAAGCTCCCTAAAGTCAGAACAAGAATTATCAATTGGATTGGGTCAAGGTCAAGTGAAGGTCAAAATTGTGGAAATTCTCCCTTAATCATTCTGTAATTCTTGATTGAACAAGGTACTGCATAATAGAGGAAACTACTGTATAGTTAGGGTCTGTTCTATGGAGTACAGTTTGGAGCCTTAGACCTAAGCTATACAAGCTGTTGCTTATTGCTATTCGTGTCTATTTCTAGAGTGCGAAACGCTCTATGTAGCGAAAGAAAAGAGGAATGTATTCCTGATTACCTACTGGAAGCAACTGAGAGGCCTAAGCTATTTCTATGAGCAACAGCCGATAGGGGTACAGTTATAACCCCCCACGTCTTAATCATCTTCTGTTCCCTATCCCATCGTTCACTACACCTTCACTCCTTCAGGTTTATTATGCCTAAATCCTCCAAAAATAACTCTACCCCTCAATCTGATTGGAATTATGAAGAAACCGTTGCCCAAGTTGAAGCCATTATTAATCAAATGGAAGCGGGAGATATGGACTTAGCGGAAGTCTTCAATCAATTTACTCGGGCTGTAGAATATCTCAAAGAGTGTGAGAGCTTTCTCGCGCACAAGCGATCGCAAATGGATTTGATGATTGAAACCTTAAGTGAAGATCCAGACTTCTAATCGCTTCGCTTGCTTTTCGATATCCCTCGGATCGACAGCAAATTAGCATTCAACGCCTGCCTATAATCTTCTGCTGCTCCTGGATAATCGCCCAGTTTCACCAAATAATCGCCGCGATTATAATACGCTTGTGCAAACTGAGGATTCAATGCCAGGGCATAATTAAAATCAGCTAGGGCTTTAAAAACCTCATTTTGAGCCGCATAAACTAATCCTCGGTTATTATAGGCGGCCGCTAATTCAGGATTCAATTCAATGGCGCGGTTAAAATCCTGTAGTGCTTCCGAATCGTGCTGTAATTCCCAATACACTGCTCCTCGACTCAGATACCCTTTTGCTGATTCGGGATCTAATTGGATCACCCGCTCAAAATCGGCTAACGCTTGATTCCACTGTTTGAGTTTGCGGTAAGTATTCCCTCGATTGTAATAACTTGTCACATACTCAGGATTTAGGGTAATAGCCCGATCGAAATCCGCGATCGCCTCCTGATAATCCCCTAGATTATAGCGACTTAAGCCTCGGTTATTATATCCTTTGGCGTAATCGGGGGCTAATTGGAGAACCCGATCGAAACATTCAAAGGCATTTTGGCGATCGCCCATTCGAGCAACTACGACACCATGGTTAAGTAACTGTTTTGCCTGCATCAGGTTAGATCCAATATTCATAGGGTTAATGGAGTAATACTGAGCCAGAACACAATGAACTCCAAGAGTATAGAGTCCTCTTCTATTCAAACTCAGTTCCCCAATGTGGAATTCATTGATAGTGCTACCCGCTGGTAATAGGCGATCGATAACCAGTAAACCGGCTTTTCCTTCAAAAGTCCCCATTTTTAAGGCTTTTAGGGAAAGTTTTTGCGTGAATTTACAGTTACAATAACCGATTTTCCTGAGTATTGCATCCGTAGGGAGTTGAGAGTTGAAACTCAGTGTGTATCGCTATTACTGATTACCTAATTTAAGCAATCGAACCTCGCTTACGGGCTTCCTTATAAGATGTACCAATATTTTTCAAACCTGCTTTAATCATCTGCTGTTCCAACAAGAGGAAAAACCGATGGCGATCGCCTCCCCGCACCACGGCTTGATTATGAGCTTCGGATAAGGCGATCGGATAACCATAGCCTTTCGCCACTTGAGCGAGGGTTAAACTTAATGCTTGCTCTAATAAGTGGGCATCTTCAACCACCCATTGGGGAAACTCAACACGGGCAATTTCTTTCCCCACATTTAGGTAACAAAAATACACTACTTGTTCTCGATACTGCTCTAAAATTCGTGCCGAAGACCTCCATAACCCACTGCGCTGTCCTGGTTTTAGCCAACTCCCCAAGACTGAACTATCTCGCAAGGGATGTAAAACTTGACAGGGCGCTTTGTCCGTTTGCCCGCCGCAGTGAACCATACAATTGGGTTCGGGATGAGGACAGTGGGCAAGACGCAGAAAGTTAAGTGCTTCTCCACTGCGAGACGAACTCAAATAACCCACAAGGGGAATACGATGATGTTGGAGGGTTTCCCAAGCTTCTAGAATCGGGGGTAAAAGGCGATCGCGCGCCCCACCCGGTAATGGCTCTAAATGCCAATAAATTAAAGAACCATCCACCATTGCTAGAGCGGGCAACTGTTCGTCTAATTCTCCTCGCTCTTCAGTTGCCACTCTTACTCCTAATTCCGCCAATACCGCCGCCTCTGATACTGTGCGCTGATACGCCATCCATTCATCCGTGCGAATTCCCCATTGGCGAGAGACATAGAGATCTTCTTGACGATAAAAAGCTTCGGGGAGACTATCGAGAATTGCAGCCCGATTTTGACCATAATAAAAAACGACTCGTCCCGTATTAATCAGATAGCAATAGGCAATTTCATGGTGGGAGGGAGCCATCTGGGAACCGTCGGTAGAGATAACGGTATGGACTTGAGGCGCACTTTGAATATCCACTACCGTATCTAAGGGTTCAATGGGAAAGGCGGCATTAAATCCAAAATGATTCGACCATTGCTCATAGGAAGAGATTAACTCATCTAGGCGATCGCTCGCTTGAGCTAGGGTTTCTCTAGCGCGGTTCAGCCGTTTCTGGGTAGCGGTGGCTTCATCTTGCAGATGTTGGCTGATGCCTTCCATCTGACGGGCGAGTTTATTAAAATCGAGCATAATCAGGCACTCTAGCAATAGGTTATAGCCAATGGTTTAAACGTTGGCTGAACGTGTCTAGGGATAGAGAATGAATGCGAGGATGGCTGCTGGCGGCTTGTTTTTCGGCAGGTGTATTGTAGCCCCAGGTGGCGAGGAAGAGTTCCACGGAGGTTAATTGGGGATGTTGAGTAACAGACAGGAGAGTTTTCCAGCGATCTTCGATAAACCAAATCCGTTTTTCTGAGGGATGGAATGTGAGTAAGGTTTCGGTTTTGGGGCGTTTGATACTTTTGCCGATAATGCGATCGCCAGGAAAGTCAATGTCCTCCATTTCCAGTAGTTCCTGGACAAACCTGGCTTCTTTGGTGGTAATAATTACTAACTCCAGATCGGGGTTAGCCAGGAGCGATCGCAGTTGAGGGACAATACTGGGATAAAATCGATGCAGGGATAACCAGTCTGAGCGGTTGGTTTGGATCTGGCGATCGCGCCTCCCATCGACTCGATCCATAATTTCCGCAGCTTTGAGTCCATCTCTGGTAATAATTTGCTCGCAGATCCCGCGCCAATTCGCTAAAATCTCCTCCTCTGAAGCTCCTTCAACCATGGCTCGAATCAATACCGGCATTTCCCAACCGGTTTCAATCACTGGGCGCAGACAATAGAATTGTTCTGCCATCCCTGGAGGTGGAGGAGTCTCGTCCACTGCCCACACCTGAGTATAGGTTTGCCAAGCCGTTTGAAAATACTCGACTAATCCATCACAGAGTACACCATCAAAATCTAAGGCTAGAACCTCTGGAATATCCATAATTCTTGCTGGCTATAACACTATAGGCAAGGATAGCAGGCGATCGCCCCTCTAACCAGATTGAACCGTCCTCATCTTGCTCTATAAGAACATACAGCGCTTTGCTTGCGTTATAAAACACAAGCTTGAATCCTCTCTCTCCATGTACCACAATCCTATTCCCTATTCCCTATTCCCCAGCGCAAAGCGCTGTAATACTCTTGGGGTTGGGATGGCATGTTTCTAATCCTCTTAACTTAACCGCGCAAAGCCTTTGCTCAAGTTTCATCAACCGGGTTATTAGCTTCTGGATCATTTGTTGGTGTCTCTACACCCTGGGGAATTGAATCTTGGAGTTGCTTGAGTTCCCTTGGAGAAACCATCCCCATTAAGACCTGCTTTAGCTCTAATTTATTATCCTTATTTAAGGAAGTTTTACTCAAGGTAACCACCGAATCAGCCATGCCTTCTTGAGGAGGGGATTGCAGATAAACCTCTAGACTGGGAATGGGAATATCCAGATGAGTATTAATTAGCTCCCCAGCTTTGACATAATTATTGCTATCTAGGAAACCGATAAACTTTTGTGAGCGATCGTCGTCTACATTTCCGACTCGCTGTGGATCGCCATACCAGCGATCGCTACTTTCACAAAAGGGTTCCTTCGCTGCCCGAAATCCCGCTGCGGTACTGACTCCTGCAATGACGGTTAATTCTAGAGCGCGATAAATCCACATACCTATTCCGCTCACTGGAATACCGCCACTGCTCGATCTCGATAGTTCCATGCCTTGTTGGGCAGTAAATTGTAAATATCCTATAAAGCCTGCTTGCCCAGTTTCCTCGATTAAGATAGTATCAATTGCTAATTGTAGAAGCTCTTCTTCAGTGACTCCTTCTTCGCTTTCAGCGAGTGCTGTTTGCAGATCTTCGCTATAGGCTTGTCGTAATTCTCCAGCTACAGATCTCTGAAAAGTCCAGTAATCAAAAACATGCATGGCACCATAGATGGATATACCCGTCAATGCCCCAAATAAAGCTGCGATCGCCGGGTTTCTGACTTTACCTTTTTTTACGGCAATATGAGTTGCACCACCCCCCAAAAATCCCATGCCCAGGGGAAACAGAATGATCAAATACAAGAAATTACCGATAAAACTAGTAATCCCACCAACAACACCACCCGCTATTTCTGAGTTTCACTCATCGCTTCTATGAATGGCCAACTAGCAAAACCTCTATCCATTACACCCACTTCATTAGAGCCAATCATGGTCGGGATATAATCCGTGAATTTGGCATCATGAGCCTGCCCAAGACTAATGAAAAATTCTGTGAGATTACCCGGATTTATGTTGATACCATTGAGGAGTTTAACTTGACGGTAGTTTTGTTTCCAGAAGAGCTTACTCGTGAGAGTAATTACGGTCGAATCTATCGGCAACAGCCTTAGAGATTCTACTCTATTTTTCTTTTTTAATTGATGAAGTAATTAATTATAGATCCGATAAAACTTGTGGTCTTATCTCGATTTACATGCCTTAGAAAAGGTAGATATATCAACCTTAATACCCGTATGATTCAATCGGTAGAATAAGTCTCTCATACTGATCAAACTACTATCAAGTACGAAGTTCAACCAGATTTCAAAGAAGAGGCGAGAGTTCAGAACTGGGTAGTCATGAGGAGATAATGACTTGAGAATCGGTTTGACAAGATTTGTAAAAGAAGCTACCATGGGCGAGAATATTGTTTGAATATTTGAGGATAGAATACCATATTTTATCCTCTTTTTTTCGACATTAAGCTAACATTCAACACTTCTGCCTCTATCCATTACTCC
>NZ_JAGHZH010000177.1:0-9011 GCF_017746885.1 Roseofilum sp. SBFL
CTCTCTCTACCATTGAGCCTCCTTGTCACCCCTTGAGCAGCTCCACTTGTGATGAGGGATTGAACAGTCCTTGAATCCCCTGCTTCTATCGCTTCAAATAATACTGATTTTTCAGGCATTTTCTTGAGTGATTGATTACAGATGTTTAACCAATGAGTATTCATCCTAAATTAAGAACAGTAGAGGAATCATTATTGTTCTGGTTTAAATCCCACTAGGGGAACAAAATCATAGCCGAATCCGGTGAGATCGCCAGGTTGAACTTGTACTAACTGGAGGGCTTGATTGCGATCGCCTGATGGCAGAAACCGAATAGTTCCCGATGCACCACTGACCTGAAAATCCGGAGCCACCAGAGCTTTCTGGATACTGGAACGACTCGGTTCTTCGCCAGTGAGCGCCTCTAACAGCGCTTGAGCCGCATCATAGGCTAAGGCAGTGCGCCAATTCACCTGTGCGCTCCATAACTGGAGGCTGCTTTGGGCAAAAGCCGAGTTGGCATTGGCGACAAAATCCCAAGGGATAGCGACAACCATCCCCATTGCTTTTGCTCGTCCTGCTTTTAAGACTTCAGATCTGTATAAACTATCGCCTCCCAGCAGAGGTAATTTATGGTTATTAATAATGATCGCATCAAGGGCATCAGGGAATACCGTAGAATCCGAGGCAAGTAAAATCGCCTCAGCACCTTGAGCCATAACCTCTTCAATCGCTTGACTCGGATTAAACATGAAGCTGGCAAAGTCTATCTCGGTGACCACCTCACCGCCATCCGCAAATAGGGCGGTAGTAAAGCTATCTTTGAGGGATTGACTATAATTGCTGGTGGAGTTAAAAAATACAGCTACTTTTTGTTTTTGTAGATCTTGAAGTAAATAGCGAGCAAGAGTTGTCCCCGAAAAGCGATCGCTTGGAACAGTGCGGAAAATATAATTGCCTCTCCCCGATAACTCTACGGAAGTAGACGTAGGAGAAATCATTACCAATTGCCCATTTTCGTATACAGAAGCAGCCGCCAGGCTCACCCCACTACTATAGTGGCCAATGACTGCCAAAATGCGATCGTCAGCTACCAGTTTTTGGGCAATCTCAACAGCAGCATCTGGATTATTCGCATCGTCAGCAATTAAAATCTGTATGGGAGTTCCTTGAATTCCTCCCTGTTCATTCATCTCTTGTTGCGCTTGAGCTGCACCGCGCAGTAACTCTTGGGCAGCATTAAGTTGGGTGGTAATGGGGACAGATACAGCCAGGGTATAGGCTGTTTGCCCAGCAATGCGGGCGTTGTTCAGATAGATCAGCGCTTCGGGATCGTTACGATTGATGTTTAAAGAGTCTTCTAAATTGGCGATCGCCTCTTCCCAATTTCCTTGCGCTATCTGAGCGACTGCACTCCGTTTCTGGAGAGTTGCCCCTTGCGTAATTAACAATCGCTCTCCAGTACTGAGCCGCTCCTCTACTTGAAAATCCACCATTTCCGGTGAAGGGGAACTAGCAATCTGCACCTCTGTCCGATTCAGAAACCACCATAAACCCAAACCCACTACGCCCAAACACACAATTAGGGCAACAACTAAGATTGGGGTGTCATTCTTTTGAGCCATCTGTTCTCTCCAGAATTCAAAGCAATTAAAAATTAAAGATTAGGTCTGATGCCAACTCTAGCGCTACGCACAGAGACTCTTCATCGATCATCGAAAGCAAGGATTATATCATTTCTCTATGAACATGCACTATAACTGAGCAATACAACAGAAAAAGTCAACAAAAACAGGGGGAGTTAGTAGATTACCCCTGTTTTTTTATAAGGCAATGGGATAACACTATTTATGGATAGTTCAAGAAAAGGACAAAACTGGGTTTTTCCTATTCCCCATTCCCCATTCCCCATTCCCTAGCACATAGCGCCCTATGCTTTAGCAGCAAAAATCTTTTCTAAGACCTCTTCCACCGCCTTATCCGGAGTAGAAGCACCAGAAGTAATACCGATTACAATCTCACCAGAAGGTAACCAATGGTCAGCAATGGCGATCGCCCCATCCAACGGTTTATGTTCAATACGATTATCGGCCAAAATGCGAGCGCCCCCATCAATATGATAGGAAGGAATACCTCTGGCGATCGCAATCTCTTGTAAATGGGTCGTATTCGATGAATTAAAGCCACCAATGACCACCATCAAATCCATGGATTCTTCAACCAAGCCTAACATGGCATCCTGGCGCTCTTGGGTGGCATCACAAATCGTATTAAAACTATGAAAATGCTCCGTCAAGGTATCAGGGCCATACTTTTTCATCATTGTATGTTCAAACAACTTGCCAATCTGCTCCGTTTCACTTTTGAGCATGGTGGTTTGATTGGCAATTCCCACCGCGACTAAATCTCGGTCTGGATCGAACCCTTCGGAGCAAGCGCGACTAAACTTGTCTAAGAACTCCGTCTTATCTCCCCCATGAAGAATATAGTTACAGACATATTCTGCTTCTGCCCTATTCAGGACAATTAAATAGGTTCCTGCAAAGGAACTGGTCGCCACAGTTTCCTCGTGCTTATACTTGCCATGAATAATCGAAGTGTAGCTTTTCTTTTTGTGTCTTTCTACTGTATTCCAGACCTTAGACACCCAGGGACAAGTGGTATCCACAATTTTACAGTCCTTGTCATAGAGCTGCTTCATTTCCTGCACGCTTGCGCCAAAAGCCGGTAAAATCACCACATCTCCTGAGTTCACCACCGAGAAATCTTTAGTGTTCCCTTCAACCGGAACAAACTGCACATTCATCTGGCGCAAATGGTCATTAACGTCTGGATTATGGATAATCTCATTGGTAATCCAGATCTCTTCGGTGGGGAAATGTTCGCGAGTTTCATAAGCCATGGCTACTGCTCGTTCCACTCCCCAACAAAATCCAAAGGACTCAGCCAATCGGATAGTTACCTTTCCCTGAGTAAGCGTATAGTTATTCTCGCGCAACTGTTGCACCAGGGGACTTTGATATGCCGTGTTCATTAACTCAGTCACTTCCTCTTTGTGACCGAACCCTTTGCGATGGTAATTGTCAGATTTTTTGAGCGTGCTAGAAAAGGCTTTAGTATCCATGGATTAATGAGTGTCTGTGAGTTAGGGATAGCCCTGGCGAGAGTCTAGGTAATGTTGGCTGAACATTTGCATAGCCGTACTCCAAATCAAATAGCCTTGATGATTCAGATGTAAGCCATCAGTCGTTAACTCAGCCCGTAGACTCCCTTGTGCAGTTGCAAACAGGGGATATAAATCAAGATAATATACTCCGTGGGACTGAGCTAGGGCCCAAAGGTGTTGATTCAGTTGGCGAATTCGTTCATTCGAGACCGATAAAAGACGTTCTTTCTGTTCCCAAGTCGCCTGTGGCCCTTGATGGGGCAAGATAGATTGGATGACCAGTTTTGTCTGGGGGTGATTCCATTTCAGGTCTTGAATAATTTGCTTATGGTTATCCAAGATTTCGCGATCGCTCACTCCCTTGAGCAGATCGTTAATGCCAATTAGAATAAAGATCGTTTTGGGGTTCGTGCCATCTAAAAGAGGTAAACGGCGATATAACCCCCCAGAAGTTTCCCCAGAAATCCCCTGGTTGAGCCAAGTTTGTCCAGGAGGTAGCAAGGCTGGAGGAAACCATAAACTAATTGAGTCTCCCGCTAAAATGGATAAATTTTCCGGTTGTTGAGTCGCTGCAACTTGGGCTTCTCTAGCCAAGAGTTCCACCCATTCTTGATAGGTCAGGTGATGACTCTGAGGTTTATCGGGGGCTGGGGCTGGAGATGGGGATGAAGATGGGGTTGGAGCTGGGGTAACACTCTGTTGCACACCCGTCTTCACTGAGACGATCTTGGCCTGAGCAGGGATACCAGAAGGAGTATCCGTTATTGGTCGGAGAGATCGCCCTTCGACCAAGTCCATCTCACGCTGCCCCTGGATCAGTAATAAAGCTAAGACCACATTGGCAGATAGAGATAATCCTACCCAAATGGGAATTTTTTTTCTACGGTTGAACACAACCCTACACCGATTCAACAGACTCAATTACCAATCCCATGATAGGATCGGACGCTCAACAAAACAAAGCCGCTAAGGAAAATCTTTAATCCTTAGCGGTTCTCATCAGAGGAAATAACTTAACCTTAAAACACTCTAGAGCAATTAGTCTGAGCTACCTTTAGAACTAGCCGCCTTCATTGCATCTGCCATTCCTCCACTCCTTACTCCACTGGACTCTTTCAAGAATCCACTGTAAGCTTCCATGCCATGTTCAGCGATATCCAAGCCTTCAAACTCTTGTTCTGGATGGACGCGGATACCGACGGTTGCTTTGAGCGCTAACCAGAAGATGGTACTGAGCAACACCGTAAAGCCACCAATGGTTAGAATACCGATAATTTGGGCAATCAGTTGATTGGCCCCACCGCCATAAAATAGGCCAGATTCCGTATTAAACAAGCCAACAGCTATAGTTCCCCAAGCCCCATTGACCAAGTGAACCGAAATCGCACCCACAGGGTCATCAATTTTGAGAACGGTATCGAAGAATCCAACTGCATAGACCACTAGGATTCCAGCAATTAAGCCAATCATCACAGCTCCGACATAAGACACTCCATCGCAACCCGCCGTAATCCCTACCAGACCAGCCAGAATACCATTGATGATCATCGATAGGTCAGGCTTACCATCTTTGAGCCAAGAAACAGCGGTAGCTGAAACTCCACCGGCAGCAGCAGCTAGGTTAGTTGTGACCGCAATGTAAGGAACTGCTTCATCAGCCGCCAGTTGGGAACCGGGGTTAAATCCAAACCAGCCAATCCAGAGGATGAGACATCCCAATGTAGCAATACTCATACTGTGGCCGGGAATCGCGCGGGCTTGGCCATCTTCATATTTACCCAGCCGAGGCCCTAAGATCGCCGCACCCATCAAAGCTGCCCAACCTCCAACAGAGTGAACGACGGTAGAGCCAGCGAAATCAGAAAATCCCGTACCCAGGAAACCAATATCGCTTAACATACCGCCACCCCAAACCCAGTGACCGGAGATGGGATAGCTAATGCCCACAATCAGTAGGGAGAAGAGAACAAAGGCGATAAACTCAATCCGTTCTGCTACTGCTCCGGAAACAATCGTGGCAGCCGTTCCAGCAAAGGCAGCTTGGAAAAGGAAGAATACCGGAATGGGTAACCCCCCAGGGAATGGGTCAAGACCATAGGTTGCCGGATCGGTGCTGCTGAGGAACCAACCGCCACCTCCGATGAAGCCATTACCTGAGCCAAACATCAGGGAAAAGCCAATAGCCCAAAAGCTGAGAGTTGCTAGGGCAAAGACGATCAGGTTTTTGGAGAGGATGTTGACGGCGTTTTTCTGACGACAAAATCCGGTTTCTAACATGCCAAACCCAGCATTCATGAAGATGACCAGGATGGCAGCAATTAAAATCCAAATGGCATTGAGGACTCCTTGGATATATTCTGGAGACCCAGGTTGGGCAGCTTCTTGAGCTTGGGCGGCCACTTCCCAAATCACCACAATGATTGCGGATAGGGGAATACAGGCGATCCAATTGAGAGTACTGCGACGACCCCATAACATGCGTAGGGCGCTCAGTTGGGGCCGTTGCCTCCAAGGCTTATGGCCCAAGAGGTTTGAGAGTTTTTTCGGACTCCCTCCGATATCAAGGCGTTGAGTTTTCAATGATTGTCTTTCCATGAATTTCTTTATTGGAGAATCACCGCAAAAATCAAAAATTTGGAGATGCAGTTTACTCACTGAGTAGGTGACAATAGATAGGCTTCCAGCTTTTCGTAGAACCAATCTCATCAGGATGCTGTCAAACTCAATGCCGACTTTAAGGTTTACTTTAAGCTTGGCTACTCCTTGAATTGGTTCTGTGAATACGATAGGTAGATTGCATCAATTTCGATGAGTTTATTCTGTACTCTAGACTACTTTTTGAAGATTCTCTTGAAAAATTATATTACATACTTTCTAAGTAATCTGCATATCCCAGACGTTCTAATTGAGTTTGTTTATCAATTACTGATTGATTAAGTTGTTGACGATAGGCTTGAACAGCTTGCAGTAACTGGGGTTGAGAAGTGGCTAAGATTTGAATCGCTAATAGTCCGGCATTCTGAGCGTTGCCGATCGCCACAGTTGCCACGGGAATTCCTCTGGGCATCTGTACAATGGAGTAGAGGGAGTCGAGTCCTTGTAGATGGCGAGAGGCTACAGGTACACCAATAACCGGTAAAGGCGTTAATGAAGCAACCATTCCCGGTAGATGGGCTGCCCCTCCAGCGCCAGCGATAATGACTTTAATGCCCCGTTCATGGGCTTTCTGGGCATAGGTGACCATCCGTTCGGGCGTGCGATGGGCAGAAACAATGGCTACTTCAGTTGGGATTTGAAAGTCTTCGCAAACGGCGATCGCCGCTTTCAGGGTGGGCAGATCGGAATCACTGCCCATAATAATACCAACGAGAGGATCGGACATAAACATCAGGTATTGAGATTCAGGATTTGATACGATGCAATATACCGCTTAACGGAGGTCAAAATGAGCATTTATTTGGGCATCGATATCGGAGCCAGTACGGTAAAACTGGGATTATGGGATTCGGAAAACGGGGTAATTGGCGATCGCCTAGACAACCCCAGTCGCGCTTCCGAAGGCCCTGATGCTACCGTAAACGTGATTAAAAACGCCGCCCAAGAGATCTTCAAAATCAATAATGTTAATCCAAAAGAGGTCAAGGCGATCGGCGCATCTTGTCCCGCTCCCATTGACTCTTCAGGACTGTGCGTTTATCCCACCAACATCGATCGCTCCTGGCAAGGAGTAAACGTTCAACAGAAACTCTCCGATACCTTCAACTTACCCGCACTCCTCCTCAATGATGGCGATGCTGCTGCCTACCGAGAATACACCGTCAGAGAAGCTCAAAATCAAGCCTCTTCCTCCATGGCTCAGTTTATTACCGGAACCGGATTAGGAGGAGCCTTAATCATCAACGGTAAAATCTTTTCTAGTCCTGGAGTCAGCGCAGAATTCGGCCATATTCTCGTCGATACCAGCGAGAATGCCGACCTTTGTGGATGTGGTGCTAGAGGATGTGCCGAAACCAGAGCCTCCTTACTCGGACTCAGAAACATGGTCAAACACCGACAAGCCAAAGGCAATGTCCCCGAAGTTCTGCAAGGTAATCCCATGGAAGTTGCCAAAATACTCCGCGACCTCGGTCAAGCGGACAATCCCCTCCAAGATGTTACAGACATCTGGCATGAATATTTTACTAATTTGGGAAGAGCTGCCAAAAATGTCCTCAATACCATCGGATGCGACCTCGTTGTGATCTCTGGTGGAGCGCAGGAAAAACAGAAAACGGCATCTGATGAATCTTATAAACGATTTAAAAAGGATGCTATTGGTTGGATTCGCCATGAAATTGACCATTCTTTCCCTCATCTGAAAAACACTAGAGTCGAATGGTCAATTGATACCCTATCCGATAGTGCCGCTTATGGTGCAGCACAATATAGTGCTACCCACTGGTAATGGGTCATGGCTCTAAAGTAGTGTCTTAAAAAATTAGAGTGTTGTTGTGCTTTAGCGCGATGGAAGCTCAAAGCGGCTAAAGCGCAACAACAAAGAAAATATAATTCACCCGTTTCAAGAATCTTCACTTGCAATCATCTAATTTTATGAATCCTAACCTAAATATTATTAACGCCCACCTGCCCGGATATCAAGAACGACAGACGTTAGTGATTCGAGAGGGTCAGATTCAAGCCATCGTACCTACCCAAAACCAAAACACTCGAGAGCAAGCCAATCTAGATGTTCACGGGGACTGGATCTCCTTGACAGGAATTGACCTACAAATTAATGGCGCACTGGGATTAGCCTTTCCCGAAATTACCAGCGCAGATGAGGAAAAACTTAATCAAATTTGTCAACTGTTATGGCAACAAGGAGTTAGCTATTTCTTGCCGACCCTAGTCACGACATCCATTGAAAATATCCACAGATCCTTAAAAGTCTTCTCACAATTTTCACCCTCGAAAAATGCGGCTAAACCCTTGGGTATTCATTTAGAAGGGCCATGCTTAAACCAAGAAAAACGGGGCGCTCATCCTTGGGAATATCTGCTTCCCTTAACTCTAGAAAACATTAAACAGGTATTAGGTGACTATGCAGAAGTTGTAAAGGTCATCACCCTTGCACCAGAACTCGATCCCACGGGTGAAGTGATTTCCTACTTAACCTCCTTGGGAATTACAGTGAGTCTCGGTCACTCCCAAGCGACCCTAGAGCAAGCGAAATTGGCCTTTGCACAGGGCGCAACCATGGTGACCCATGCGTTTAATGCCATGCCCAGTTTACACCATCGAGACCCCGGTTTATTGGGCGCTGCATTAGTGAATCCCAAAATTTATTGTGGGTTAATTGCAGATGGAATTCATGTGTGTCCCACGATGATTGATATTGTATTGCGAGCGAATTATAAAAATATTTTTCTGGTTAGTGATGCCCTGGCTCCTTTAGGTTTACCCGATGGAATTTATCCCTGGGATAATCGAAATATTGAAGTCAAACAGGGAACTGCACGGTTACTCGATGGTACGTTGTCGGGCACGACATTACCGTTATTTGCTGGAGTAGAAAATTTAGTGCGCTGGGGTGTTTGTGAGTTAGGCGAAGCAATTGAGTTAGCGACAGAAATTCCGAGAAAAGCTTTGGGGATGCCTGGCATTTCTGTGGGTCAACCTGCCGATCTACTCCGTTGGTCTTGGAATGAGTTGGAACAGCGATTAACTTGGGAGAGGTTAGAAACCCGGTTTCTTGAACAATACCTTCGCCAATTGGCTCAGGAAGCATGATTGGCAGAAACCTTGTGAATGCGTCCTAAAGAGCTAATGCGTGTGTAAATCTGAGCCAATAAAACTGGCTCAGGTTTTTCCGGAAGCAGTTTTATCA
>NZ_JAGHZH010000178.1:0-49964 GCF_017746885.1 Roseofilum sp. SBFL
TGTGGCGATCTCATTTTTGCCCATATGCATACTCTTGGGAATTGATATGCAGAAAAAATGGCGCGATCGCCTGCCTTGTCTACACTCTACGATTCCGAAAAGCTTTAGCTTTTCGGAGAGTGACAGAAGAGGGATACAGCACTTTCCTCTGCTATGAGGTACAACATCAATCCAGCAGTTCCAGCGATGGCGGGCTGATTGCGTACTTCATGACAGCGCGAAGCGCTGTATCTTCCTAATCTTCATGATCTTCAAAGGGATCGTCTAGGGCTTCCGAGGGCGGGCCAAACGAGGTATATAAAGAAACACAAGTTAAGGCCAAGACGATCGCTACAATGCCGATATTAAGAACCGTTGCAGTTTCCATAGGTTTTTGAACTAAGATATACTATCCTTAAATATAGTATTACAAAAATTTACATTTGGGAGCGATCAGGTTGAGCCAGATTCCTTAAGGATTCGCAGTTCTGCCAGACCCACACCAGTGTAAAATCAGAAAATTGAAACGGAATAATAGGAGACCCATGGCACAACGTACCCGTTTAGGAGACATCCTCAGACCCCTGAACTCGGAATATGGTAAGGTAGCCCCCGGCTGGGGAACAACCCCCCTAATGGGAGTGTTTATGCTACTGTTCTTAGTCTTTCTGCTGATTATTCTCCAAATCTACAACTCATCCCTTCTTCTGGAAGGATTAGACGTAGACTGGACAACTCTCGGTCGGTAGAATACGGCAATCATAATACAGTAACCAACGTTTACTCAGAACGTTTAGTGATTCCTGAAAACTCGGTTTAGTTGATAAACCGGGTTTTTTTACAGCGCTTTGCGCGGCAGAAAGGTAACGGGAAAACCGTTTTTCACGCGAGTTAATTTAGGAGAACAGAAGAGCATGAATATTTTTGGCATTGGTTTACCGGAAATGGCTGTGATCATGGTTGTAGCTCTGTTGATCTTTGGGCCAAAGAAATTACCAGAAATGGGCAAGGCGATCGCCAAAACTATCCGTAGTTTCCAGCAAGCCTCGAAAGAATTTGAACAGGAATTTAAGCGCGAAGCTGCCCAAATTGAAGCCTCGGTAAAAGAACAACCTAGCATTCAACCGAGTGTTGAAGTGAGTAACACCCCTGAAAGCGAACCTCAAGAAACGTCAACAGCAAGTAATAATTCTACCTCAACTAGCTAACGAATAACCATGAATAGCGAGCGATCGCCAAATCCCAAACCGCAACCGGCTCTTGCGATCCCCCAACTGATTGTCGGTTTAGGCAACCCGGGCACTCAATACGATGGCACTCGCCATAACATCGGCTTTGACATCATCGATGAATTAGCCCGGCGCTGGAATACCTCCGGGAGTGCCAACAAAAAATTTCATGGATGGTTTGCTGAAGCGCCCTTTGCCAACGGGCAGAAATTGCGCCTGCTCAAACCTTCCACCTATATGAACCGCTCCGGGCAATCAATTCGCGCAGTCATAGATTGGTATAAACTGCCGCCCAATTCAGTCCTCATTGTCTATGATGATATGGATCTACCCGTGGGACGGATACGGCTGCGCCTATCCGGTTCCGCTGGAGGTCATAATGGTATGAAAAGTGCGATCGCCCACTTAGGAATCCAAGACTTCCCGCGTCTGCGAGTGGGGATCGGCTCCTCCAAATCTCCAGACACCGGGAGCAAAGACACCGTATCCCATGTTTTAGGCAAATTTTCCCCATCAGAAGCCAAAATCATCAATGATGTACTTCCAGGAGCAGCCGATGCTGTAGAAATCAGCCTCAAACAAGGGATAGAAAAAGCCATGAACTTGTATAACAACCGACTGTTTGCTGCATAGTGAAGAGCGATCGCGATATCAAATTTTTAATGTTGAATTGATATGAGTTCTCAGCGCCTACCCGAAACCACCGTTTACGTCCGCGTATTGCGCCACTCTTGGCAACAAGGCAAACTAGAAGGAGAAGTCTTAGCCGATCGATATCAATGGGAATTTCAATGGCTCTTTCGCCATGGACAACTCCTCGTTAAACCCTCCCTAGGACGCGCTCTCATTCAAGAACCCCTGGGGCGATTTTTAGAACAACGAGATTATCAATTAGAACCGGGCGGTGATTACACCTTCACCGTCCGCGCCCAATTTTAACTGAATCTTACCATCATTAATTTTAAATTTTTAACTAATTTATGTCCTTCACCTTCTTCGATATCATCCTCATTGTCCTTCTACTGATTTCCATACAACCCGCTTGGCAACAACGGCAAATTATCCGCCGGCGGATCCAAACCCTAACCGCCTTTGAACAACAACGGGGCAGTCGAGCGATCTTGCTGATTCACCGTCAAGAATCGATTAATTTACTCGGCGTTCCCCTGTCTCGTTATATCAGTATTGAAGACTCAGAACAAATTCTGCGAGCCATTCGGTTAACACCTCCTGATGTTCCCATTGACTTAATTTTACACACCCCAGGAGGCTTGGTTTTAGCCACTGAACAAATTGCCCGCGCCCTGATTCGCCATCAAGCCAAAGTTACAGTTTTTATTCCCCACTACGCCATGAGTGGAGGAACGATGTTAGCCTTAGCTTCCGATGAAATTGTTATGGATGAAAATGCAGTTTTAGGACCCGTCGATCCGCAACTGGGGAATTTCCCGGCTGCTAGTATTCTCAAAGTTATAGAAGATAAACCTTTAGGAGAAATTGACGATCGAACGTTGATTATGGCGGATTTATCCCGTAAAGCCATTCAACAAGTCAAACGGTTTGTGCGCGAATTATTAGAAGATGATATTCCCCAGCAAAAGATCGCTCCTGAGAACATCAATCGGATTATTGAAGAATTAACCACGGGTAAAGTCACCCATGATTATCCCATCCCCCCAGAGGAAGCGAAAGCCTTGGGGTTACCTGTGGTGACGGGGTTACCAAAAGAGATTTATGGGTTAATGGATTTGTATCCTCAACCAACCAATCGGCGACCCAGTGTTCAGTATATTCCGATGCCCTACGATCGCTCGCCCACCTTGCCCGCCCCTAAAAATACAGAAAAGTAGGATTGGGTTATCAACTCACGTTACGACTAAATTACTCAGAATTTTTGTTATACAATATAGATGTGCTTGAGTTGAGCCTGTTGTCTCATGGAATTGTGATATGAGAATTTTAGCTATAGGTGATATTCATGGCTGCTCCACTGCTTTGGATAGCTTATTAAATTGGGTGCATCTCCAAAATTATGATGTAATTGTTACTCTTGGAGATTACGTGAATAAGGGTCCGGATACGAAGGGAGTGTTAGATCGATTGATTGCGCTTCACGAACAGGGTCAGTTAGTGCCGATTCGAGGCAATCATGATTTAATGTTCCTATTGGCGCGATCGCTTCCTGAAGAGAAGGTTGCTCAAGATCGCATTACTCCAGAAACCCTGGCTTCCTATGGCACTCAAGAGAATGGGGAACCCATCAACATCACAGATATTCCCGATCGCCACTACCGCTTTTTAGCCCAAACTTGCTTAAACTATTGGGAAACCGAAGATTGCTTTTTTCTCCACGCAACTGCCGATCCGGATCTTCCCCTCGATCAACAACCCTATGACAATCTATTTTGGCAAAAGTTTAAATCGCCTCGTCCCCATCAGTCCGGTAAGGTGATGATCTGCGGTCATACGAGCCAAAAAAATGGTCAACCGGTTAATTTAGGTCACGCTATTTGTATCGATACTTGGGCCTGTGGTGAAGGATGGTTAACGGCTCTAGATGTGAATACGGGAGAGGTTTGGCAGGCTAACCAACAAGGCGCAAGGCAAAGGAACCATATCCGAGACTTCCAACCGCAAGCAATCGCGATCGCTTAACCAAAACTGACGTTAAACTAAAAGGAGATCGGATAGTGGTTTTTCGTCTTGTTTTTTTCTGATGAGGATCGATTGTTTATGCTATTTTCCTGGTTACCTTCCATTTCCTGGCCTCGTCTTCAAGGGACTTTAGCGACCCTTTTAGCTTTAGGCGTGACGGTATTCCCCTTACCCAGTCTAGCCCTAGAAGATTTAGACCTTCCAGAAGACATTGGATTACCGAGCCGCCGTCAAGCAGGTGGAACCCGCGGCCCCTGTATTACCGATAAAAGCGGTCAACTCTTACCCATTATTCCTAAATTTAATATCGGTCGTACCCTCAAAGATTCCCCTACTCTATTTGTGTATTTGCCTCAGCATACCACAGATCAAGGGATACTGATTTTGCAAGAATTAGACCAAGAAAAATTAGCTCAATCTGGCTTAACTTTAGCCAATCTCGCTCATCACAATCAAGATCAATTTTTGAAAGCTGAATTCAAGAGTCCTGTATCCCTAAATCAAGAATCAGGAATCTTAGGGGTTTCCCTGGGCGAACATCCTGAGATCCCTAAACTGGAGGCGGGAAAAATTTATTTGTGGGCCTTTCAGCTCGTTTGTAATAATACCTTTAGCGACTATGCCCAGGGCTGGATTCAGGTAGCCACAAATACAGAAGAACAAGCCACCTTAAGAGCCAAATTGGAGGAGGCAAAATCCGATCGCGATCGCGCTAAAATCTATGCCCAAGCGGGTGTATGGTACGATTTACTCATGGCTTTAGCTCAGTTGCGCCAAACCACATCGAGCGAAGAACAAGCTCAAGCAACGACCGATTGGAAAAGTATCCTTACTCATCCTCAAGTGGAACTCGACCAGATTGTTGATGCCCCCCTTTTGTCGGAGAGTCCAACTTCAACCGTTTTAGCGCCCTAATCTACCATCAATCCGGATCCCTCCATTCAGTATTTGAGCTAAAGCTGTCACCACACCATCCTCTTCTATGGAGGGAGCAATCCAATCTGCAATCCTCTGAATTGGAGCAGGAGCATTTCCCATGGCAACACCAATTCCAGCATATTCGATCATTTCTAAGTCATTAAAATTATCGCCGATCGCCATCACATTTTCTGATTTTAATCCCAATACGGTTTCTGCCAAATATTGCACTGCAAATCCCTTATTGGCTAAGGGATGGGTAATCTCGAAAAAATTGGGGGAAGATTTAGTAAAATGCAGTTTATCTTGAGGAAAAGTCGCACATATATCCGCTGAAAGTTCTTCAATTAACTCCAGATTCTCACTCAGGGCTAAAATTTTGGTCGGTTCCACTGTCAGCCGTTCTCTTAAGCTGTCTACCACCCGAATCGGTGCAGAAGTTCGGTCGAGATATTTGCGGGTATCTTCTCCCATATCTTGCACATGCAAACAATCATCAATATAAAAATGAACCGTCATTTGATCTCGATATTGGGGTTGTTCTAAAAAGTCGAGAATTTGTCCCGCTAAGGGAATAGAAATAGGAAAATGGTGGTGAACTTTGTTCGTTTCTGGGTCTTGAATTAAGGCTCCATTGTAGCAAATCAGAGGAAGTCCCGCACCGATCGCCTCATAAAAGCGCAAAGCCGAGCAAAACATGCGTCCTGTTGCCACCGCTACTGGAATTCCCTGTTGTTTTACCTTTGCGATGGCTTCAATCACCGGTTGACGGACTTGGTTTGAGATCCCGGAGATCGTGCCATCAATATCTAAGACTAAAAGTTTGATTTTTTGGCGATCGCCAACCGGAAAAGTGTTCAAAGACATGAGATAGAAATTCCCTCTATTACCTATAACCCATTACCCAATCTAGCTTAATTGAACCACAACTTGATTATTGAGCAAAGTTTGATTGGTGAGCAAATCTTCCACCGTAATTCTTAAAAATCGCTCTCGATCGACTTGAAACAATACTCTGATCCGATCGCTTCCAGGAATACCGGGAGGATTCAAGTTAGCAATAGTACGGGCATTTTCTGTATCATTTAAGGGTGTTACCGAGCGCTTATCGCCGGTCAAAATGCGGGTAATCAGGCGATCGCCATCAAAATAGATCTCTGTTCCTCCGGTTTGTGCGCCTAATTCTCCCAAAACTAACTCAAGTTTAGGTTGATTTTCTGCGGAAGCCCCTAACATTAACTCAATCGGTTTAGACATGGGATAGGGCTGTCCTTCCGGTATAATCGGATGCCAACTATGACCTTTTGTGCGTCGATTCCAATAGCGAATGCCATAACTATGATAGAGAAAATCCTGTAATTCAATTCCCTGAACCAATTGCAGCGCACCTTCAGCGATCGCTTCAAACGGTTTATCACAACGTATCCGTTTTTCCTCAAAATAGCCCTTAATCCAATCTTGCACCGCTGGAATTTGACAAGTTCCACCCACCAATAACACCGAATCAATTTGGGATTTATTCACTCCCTCACGGGTTGCTTGTTGCAGCACTTGAGCCATAATCGTATTAAGTTGACTAAAGAATTTACGGTCTTCTAAAATCGATTGAAACTGTTTACGAGTCAGTTTTAACTCATAGCTCTCTAGAGAATCCCGATCGAAATAAACTTCTGTTGCTGTGGTACGGGAAGACAATTGAATTTTCAGTTTTTCCGCTAATCGAGTTAAAGACAAAGATTGAACTAAGTCATACTGGGCAATCAATTCATCTGTAATCCAATGGTCTAAATCTGAACCCCCTAAATTCAAACCCGCTTTAGCAATCACCCGCGCGGTTTTCACCTGTTGACCCGATTTTTCCCCAAACGATCTTTCACCCCATTTGAGAACAAATCCCAAGGGATTCGCCGCTTTTCCTTCACTTTTAATTCCATTGGTATTCAGTTGCACCAGCGATAAATCTAATGTGCCGCCGCCAAAGTCTATGACTAAAATTAAATTGCGATCGCCCACGCCATAGCCTAATGCTGCTGCTGTCGGTTCATCAATCATCCTGACTTTATCCACCGACCAAGTTTGACAAACTTGCCCTAACCAGTGACGATAGGTTTCAAAACCATCGACTGGTGCAGTCACAATTAGAGACTCTTCCAGATTAATTTGATTAAACAAATGAGTTAGGAACCAAGTGCCCACTTGTTCAAACTGAATCGTCACTCCATCGAGTTGGGGTAAAAATCCCTGAATAGGGGTTCCAATCCCGCGCTTAAAGTGACTAAAGAATCGAGTGTCTTGAGCCAGATCTAAACCGCGATCGCGCACGGGTTGGCCAATAATCACTTGTTCCAACTCAGCATTTTCCACATAGACGAGACTGGGAATTAGGGGAGGATTGGGAGCCTGTTGTAGGGAATATCCAGGGACTTTGAGGATTTCTGGGGTTTGAGTCACTGGATTCCAGCGGGTAATGACCGTATTAGAAGTGCCAAAATCGATTGCGATCGCCATAAGGGATTAGAAATGATACAGTTAAAAAAAATTTGTTATCGGATATAAACAGTCAAATTCTACCAAATTAGGGGGTAAAGCAGTGAAAAAACGAGTCACCCTTACATTTGCCCAGCGTTGGGTAAGAATGCCAGTTACCTACCGTTTGGCTAAGGATTTTAATGTCGCTGCCAATATTATTCGCGCTCAAGTGGCTCCCAATCAAGTGGGAAAGCTGGTGCTAGAACTCTCTGGAGACATCGATCAACTCGAGGATGCAATTGAATGGATGCGATCGCAAAGTATTCAAGTCTTTCAAGCTACCAGCGAGATTATTGTTAATGAAGAAATCTGTGTTGATTGTGGACTGTGTACTGGAGTCTGTCCCACTCAAGCGCTCACCCTCAATCCAGAGACGTTTCAGCTATCTTTTATGCGATCGCGCTGTGTCGTTTGTGAACAATGTATCGTCGCTTGTCCCGTCCAAGCCATTTCTACCACTCTTTAAAAGACTTCTTGCAGAAGTCAGGGAATAGGGAATAGGGAATAGGGAATAGGGGTAAGAATGCAGGATTACTCCATTGCCATTTATTTTCTGCACAATTATGCAAGAGGTCTAAACTTAAAGTGATGATTTCTCTCTCGTCAACATCAGGGGTTGACGAGAGAGGAAATACAGATCAATAGTGAATCATTACCCATAGAGTTTAATCAGACTTAGCCCACATATTGCCCACCCCTAAGGTAAACCCTGGTAATATCGTTTCACTGTCTAAAGTATCGGGTTGAAGGCATTTTTCTATGGCTGAAAAAAGGAGATTTAGGACATTTTATATTGCGATTCGTGCCTATTGCCTATTGCCTCAAACCATAACCTAACTGTCCTAACTGACTCCTTCTCTGCTATAGCTGTTTGGGAATAATCAGGGCGTGTGTCATTGACCAACCTACATTGTAAAATGGAAGAATGGACTGAATTATTGGGCGATCGGAGAAAAACTTATGGCACGTGGACAGATGCAGATCAGGAAGCGTTCAATTGTTCCATCTCAAGGTAAAGGCAAAACAGACCGCACCGTGCAAGCCCAGTCTAACCCGATCCAACGAGAAGACAATCAATATGCCATGGGTAAAAATTGCCCCCTAGTGCGTCATGGCAATATCCTACAACGGATTATGGAGCGAGAGGCCCGACAACAAGTTGTGCAGCGAGATAATGAAGGTCAAGAACAACAATCGGTCAATCTATACCCCACAGGGAAAGGCTCTCCCCTACCGGATGAAATTGTAGACAACTTTACCCAGCAAGGCCATCCAGAAGTGGGAGAAGCTCAAGTTCATGTCGATGATACCGCAGCCAAAAGCATTGGCGCTCAAGCTTATACCACCCAGAAAAAACATATTGTCGTCCAGTCCAAGGTAGCCAAAGACCCTAAAGTGTTGACCCATGAGGCAACCCATGTGGTGCAACAACATAACATGGATGTGGAACCCACCATTCCCAACACTCCCATCAACGATACCTTAGAAAAAGATGCCCAAGATAACGAAAAACGAATCAGTCAAAATCAACCCGTTTCCGTACAACTCAAAGGCCAGAATACCCATAGTTCGGGTTCCCCAATGATCCAACGTAAGATAGAAGCCAATAATCTCGGACAATTAGTCGAGCAGCAAATTGGTTTACAAGCCGATGTTAAAGCGAATGGAATTCAAGATGGCAAGACCTACACAACAGTAGGGTTTGAACATGAATTTGCCCAAATGAAGGATGGGCCACTGCGGGGATTAGATCATGTGGAAATTGGTGAATCGAGCGAGCATATGCCCTTTACTGGGATCAATTTTAAGTTAGAGACCGATGCCAATAATGCTCTTGAACTGGTCAGTCCTCCTTTTCTTGTAGAAACCATTGGCCAGGGAAGTTCCATCCCTGTTCCTGAAGATCTGGCCAAAATTAATCGTTTAATTTCCATGGATTTGCAAGGGGCTGTCAATCCAGAAGACAGAACTATTGGTGAGTTTGTCAGCACAATGAAAGGCTCCTCCAATCTTACATTCAAGCTGACAAGAAGACCCGACCTTGGCAGTGAACAGCGAACTCCAGACAATACGAGGAGGAGTAATGCATTTAAGCGATTTTTCCATTCTTGGTCGAGTTTAAAATTCGGCAATCCATTCAAAGGGAATAAACTAATCACTAGAGTCGATAAAATTCCTGGAATACACTTAAAACCAGCGCTGAAAAATGGTGGTATTTTACCCCAAGCTAATGTTGCTCTAAGCGGTAAGGATCTGGCAAAAGTAATCGATAAAAGCCGCGCTCCTAATGTGGCTGTTAGTTCAAAGATATCTGCGTTTGGCAAACTACAAATGGGGATTAAAGCTAAATTGGTAGAGAAAGGAAATGAATTAACCAATAATCAACTCTCTTCTGAGTTAAAAACGTTTCTTAATCAACTGGCACGAACCTTAAGTGGGATTGTCTCTGTCCCTTTCCAAAGCAGAGAACTTGCAGCACAAGGTAAAGCGACAAAAATGTTTGGCAATTGGAAACAGTATTGGAAAGGGTATGAAAATAAAGAAGCTCCCGGCAGCGATGGGACGGGTATACGCGACAGGGGGTCGGCGAAAAATAATTACACGAAAAAATATACATGGTTGAAAAAATATAAGGAAATGGAACTACTCACCAGCCATGTCAAAGATGTTCAAGACCTGTGGGTAAAGGATACTCTGATGAATTTTGGCTTGGGGCTATCCTTAAACCCTGAAGATTGGGATACAGTCAAAAATATCCTTCTAGATCAAGATATACAAGGGATGTTAAGCGGAATAGAAGGAAATCAGGCTATGAGTGCGCTGCGTGAAGAATATCCTTGGGCCTTTAGTAAAAATCGTGGAATTGGGCCAAAAATGGTTGCTGGAGCTAACAAAATTATCTCCCAAATTCAAAGTAATAAACTGGATACAACTGCCCCCAACGAAGACCTTGATTTTGGAGTGGATAAACAGCGTAGCTTCTTAGATCATAAAGACCAGTATATTAGCCCAAGGCAAGATACTTTCTTGAAAGGTGGAACAGTTAAATTACCGGGCAGTGGAAATCGCGCCCATGTCTTAGAGTCACGCCGCAATGTCAATAGTTTCTTAGAGACATTAAAGGATATACGCTCGGAACAAGTCCCTGTAAATAATGAAGTCCAACGTCCCAGGCGAGGTTTTCGGGGTCGTGCCTACAACAAGAGAACGAATCAACAAGAGTTAGCAATCAAACTCAAGGAATTGCAAAAAAATCACCCGGTTAATTCCTTAGTTCGATACCGAATTGCCAACAATGTTAATCGACATGAAGGCTTGGGCGGGCCACTGGATATTGATTGTTTGGCTAAGGTGACTGGCCATGGCTATAATCAGAGCAATCAGCCACTATTACAGGTGACTGGAATTGCATTGGTTAACTCGAAAACTTTAAATACTCTGGCTAATAGCAGCGGTGTTGCTCAAGAGGTTGTTAGTGAGTTTGACTTTAACTTAGACAATATAACTCCCCACCCTATTGGGGCAAGTCGTTTGATTACTAAAGAGCAGATTGTAGTATAAGATTTTTAATTTTTAATTGAAGGAGGAGAGTTGGGATTGAGCGATCGCCCCTTCACTTCACCAACCCTTGGCTCTTGCAGTAATATCAGTTTCTCCGATCGCAGACAGACAGACCAGGGAGTGGGTTGGGTTTGCAAGGTTTCCCATTTCTCCTTAAAGATTTCTGCCTGGAGATGGTAGTCGCGGTGATGATTCGGGGGACGATTTAAGGTGAGATATAACGTCATCCGGTGAGGACTTTCGCTGGTGTCGGCTAACCAGCACTCAAAGGTATTCTCTTGGTTAAGATCGGCAACAAAGGTAATATGATGCGCTCGAATGGCAATTTGAGTCAATGTATCGGGAATGGGTTTATGGGTGGTTAAGGCACAATTCCAATCAATGGCTAAAATTTGCCGATCTTCAACGACAGTCGCGCGGGAGAAGTTCTTGCAAGCGGTGATTCGAGCCACGGGTTCATAGCGAGGTTCGGTAAAGATATCTTCTTTGCTGCCAAAAGCGATCGCCTCTCCTCGATCTAAAACCAAGAGGTCTTGGCAAATGCGATAGGCTTCTTCCAGATTATGGGTGACAAACAGGCTCACTCCAGGATAACTCTCTAGGCGATCGACTAATAATTTCACCATCTGTAAATGCAGATAGGTATCTAAGGCGGAGCAGGGTTCATCGAGGAGGAGAATATCCGGTTGACTGGCTAAAGCTCTGGCTAAGGCGACTCGTTGCTGTTGTCCTCCAGAGAGTTGCTCGGGATAGCGATCGCCAAATCCCGATAAGTATACCGCAGCTAACTGCGCTTCGATATCCGCGCGAGTCATGTTCACTGATTTGGGAATACCAAAGGCAATATTTTCCGCGACAGTGAGATGGGGAAATAGGGCATAATTTTGGAAGACAAGCCCCACGCGGCGCTCGGAGGCAGGCAGATTAATTCCCTGTTCTGAATCATATAAGACTCGACCATTGAGAACAATGCGACCGGAATCTGGGGTATCTATGCCCGCGATACAGCGTAAAATCAGGCTTTTACCTGCACCAGAACTGCCTAAAATCCCTAAAACTTGGCGATCGCTGCTAGTAAATGATACATCTAAAGCAAACTCGCAGAGTGTTTTGCGAATCTGCACGCTCAAATACGGTTCAGACGCTCGATAAACTCGACGATTGACTTGCCGAGAGGAGAGTGACGCTGGAGAAAGCGTCTTCCAACTTTTACTCTGAAACTTACGCCATAAATTGACTAAAGTTACCATCAACAGAGACAAACCAAGCATTACCATGCACCAAAACCAAGCTGTTTCCATCGAACCCGATTCCACCGCTAAATAAATCGCCATCGGAATCGTTTGGGTTTGGTTGGGAATATTTCCCGCTAACATTAACGTCGCCCCAAATTCCCCTAAAGCACGGGTAAATGCTAAAGTCGCTCCCGCCATCAAACCAGGGAACGCCAGAGGTAAACTAATGCGCCAAAAGATCGTCTGTTCTCTTGCGCCCAGGGTTTGAGCCGCTTGGGGAATCGTGCGATCGATTTGTTCAAAGGCAGCTAATGCCGTTTTGTACATCAGTGGAAATGCCACCACCGTTGCTGTAATCACAGTGGCATACCAGGTAAAGACAATATAAATGTTAAACTGGGCAAGAAAAGACCCGATTGGCGTATTTTTCCCGAATATAACCAAGAGGAAAAAGCCTAAAACGGTAGGGGGCAAAACCAAGGGGGATAAAAATAATCCATCCAAAATCGATTTGGCTTTTCCCCGATACCGGAATATCCAGTGAGCAGCAGTGATCCCTAGGAAAAAAGTGATCATCGTGGCAAGCGTTGCCGTTTTCAGGGAGATAAACAAGGGAGAAAAGTTATCGATCATGGCAAGTCCGTGGGGGAATGGGGGAATAGGGGAATGGGGGAATAAATAACAGATTTAATCTAGCAAGTGAGCTATTCTAGCTATCTTTACCGCCATTGATGTACCCCATAGCAAAGGAAACTGCTGTATTAATCCACAGCAAATATTACATCAGAAGCTTTTATCACAGCGAACGCTTCTTTTCCTTCTGCTAATCCTAAGTTTTCGGCGGACGCTTTAGTAATCACTCCAGTGACTTCTACACCGGACGCAATTTCTAAAGTTATTTCAGTATTCACTGCTCCAGTGACCACTTTTTTCACGGTTCCTTTTAAGGCATTACGAGCGCTAATTTTCATTAAATTTATTGGGTTTATAAATCGATCTGTATTCTATCGATATTGCCAGAGAAAAAGAGTATCATAGAGAACAAAATTAGAGTTTTTTTACAGTCTATTGAGCCAGTTGAAATCCATATTCTTGGAAAATAGATTGTGCAGATTCTGTCCAGAGAAAATCAATAAAATGTTGGGCTGGTTCGGGAGATTCTGTCTGCTGTAAAACAGCAACGGGATAAAGAATGGGAGAATGATCGGTTTCGGGAGCTGTGGCAACGATAGTTATTTTATCAGAGAGGATCGCATCCGTTTGATAAACGATTCCCGCATCCACATTTCCCGATTCGACATAAAAGAGGACTTGCCGCGCATCTTTAGCTAAGACAAATTTGGGGCGCAGCAATTCATATAGCTTGAGTTGAGTGAGGACTTCTTTTCCATATTGTCCTGCGGGGACTGTTTCTGGATTTCCTAGAGCAATTTTAGCGATATGCTCTTGAGTTAAGTCGGCAAACGCTTTAATCGAGTTTTTTGTTTTGGGAGTCACTAAAACAACTTGATTTTTGAGTAAATTTTTCCGAGTTTTGGGTTGTAATAAATTCTTGCGCTCTAGGGCATCCATTTGTTGAGGGGAAGCAGAAATAAAGACATCCACTGGAGCGCCTTGTTCAATTTGTTGTTGCAGGGTTCCGGATGAAGCAAAGTTATAAGCAATGAGAGTATCTGATGCCTGTCGTTGATAGGCTTGGGCAATGGGACGCATGACATCCTGAAGACTGGCAGCGACAGATACGGTTAGCTGGGTTTGGGTTGAAGTATCAGGATTTCCAGAACTACAGCTTATACAGACAGTAAGGGTTAGAGCTGTAATGAGATAAAAAAATCCTCGTTTTTTCACGATTGTCACCCCCAAGGTTGTGAGAATGTTTAGATAACCAGGATAAACGAGAATTTTTTAACGCTTAGAAGAGTTGAGCATCAATAGCTTAAAGCATGGATTTGGTTAACTGCTTGACGGTTTGAAAATGCTCAAAACTGGGAGTTTCAATGTCTGCATCAGCTAATTTTTCTAGTTCGCTGGCTAAACGACGTAAATAGTCAGCTTGTTTTCGGATTCTGTGACTGATTCCTGTATCTCCTGATGCTAGACATTGCGGACATACATCTGTGATATATTCATCAGAACTGCGATAGGCTCGGGCAATGATTTCTTCGGCAAAGAAAATGGTACCACAGAGATGGCATTGGCATTTTTCATCAAAATAGTTACTTTCTAACTGGATTTTCATCAATAGTTTCCTCAGCCGCTTTCTTATCGTGTTTTGATCTAACTTTGATGGACTTGTGCGTTGACTGGATGTCGTTTAACTAGAATTCTAGTATTGGACACTACCATTTTAACAACTTCTTTATCAATCCTGGGGAAGAGATGAGTTGTTCAAAGTAAGGATATCCTGATAAAAAAGCATGGAGGAAGCGATATAGCGCTGCGCGCTAGGGAATGGGGAATAGGGAATAGGGAATAGGGAATGGGGAATAGGTGCTAGATTTTAGTATTGAACCGGAGTCCTAACCCACTCTTTCTCTGCTATAGCGGTTTAATCGGACTTGATATGACGCTAAGAGGAGTGGAGTTCCTTTGTATTGGGGAGATTAGTGTGATTTAACAGATCTAACACCTCCTGTTGAGTTAATCCGCGTTTCAATTGAATGGCGAGAGCGCGAACCTGTTCGAGCAAGTGTTGCACTTCTTGTTGTTGGAGGGTAATCTGCTGCTCTTGAAGTAAATTGTACAACAGAGATCGCCCCGAATGCTTGCCTAAAACTAATTGGTGTTCTAATCCAAGTTCCGCCGGATCGTAAGCTTGATAGGTGTGAGGATTTTTCAGCAAGCCATTAACATGAATCCCCGCTTCATGGGTAAAGGCATTGTCGCCAACGACTGATTTCCAGCGAGGGAGAGTATCTCCCGAAGCTTGCTGTACAAACTGAGAAATATCTCGTAACTGATGGGTATCAATTCCTGATTTTATCCCGTACAGATGTTTGAGGGCGATCGCCACTTCTTCTAAGGCTGCATTTCCGGCTCGTTCTCCCAACCCGTTAACAGTGGTATTGACGGAGGTGGCTCCCGCTTTGACTCCAGCTAAACTATTGGCGACTGCCATACCTAAGTCATCGTGGGTGTGCATTTCGATTGGGAGGGTAAACTGTTGTACCAATTGGCTAACGGTGTCATAGGTGGCAAAGGGATCGAGAATGCCGATCGTATCGCAAAATCGAAATCGACTGGCTCCCCAATCTTGAGCCTTTTGAATCACTTCACTCAAAAATTCGGGGTTCGCGCGGGAAGAGTCTTCTCCTCCGACGGAAACATAGAGTCCACGATCGATCGCAAAAGTAATACTTTCCTCTAGCTGTCGCCACAGTTGAGATATCTTGCCGCCAAACTTCACCTGGATCTGAATGTCGGAAACGGGAATCGAGATATGAACTCGATGCAGTCCACAGGCAAGGGAGGCTTGAATATCTTCAATTTTAGCCCGATTCCAACCGAGTAAGTCGGCTTTGAGTCCTAAATCAACGATCGCCCGGATGGCATCTGCCTCTTCACCTCCCATTACCGGAATCCCGATCTCCAGTTCTGGAACCCCCATGCGATCGAGGAATTGGGCGATCGCCACTTTTTCCGCCAGGGTAAACGCCACTCCAGCCGCTTGTTCTCCATCCCTCAAGGTAGTGTCATTAATATTAATACTCATGGGTAATCCTCTCCTGTAATTGGGCTTCCAGGGATTCCAGGCGATCTCTTAAAGTGGCGATCGCACTTCCATAAACATCGGGCAAATTTCCATGAGCTAACGGATCGAGGGATTTGCCATAATTTCGCACCACGCGACCCGGAATTCCCACCACCGTGCAATGATGGGGAACATCCTTGAGAACCACTGCCCCGGCACCAATGCGAACATGATTACCAATCTGGATATTCCCTAAAATTTTGGCTCCTGCACCAATAATGGCATGGTGTCCGAGAGTAGGATGGCGTTTCCCTTGTTCTTTCCCCGTTCCTCCCAACGTCACCCCTTGGTAAATGAGGGCATAGTCACCTAAAATTGTCGTTTCTCCAATCACCACCCCCATACCATGATCGATACAGATGCTCTGTCCTAAACGAGCGCCGGGATGAATTTCCACACCCGTGAAAAACCGAGCGATCGCCGATAGGAGGCGAGGGATTAACCCAATATGGCGACAGTGCAAATAATGGGCAATGCGATAGAAAATCAAGGCGTGCCATCCGGGGGAACAGAACAACACCTCTAAGGTATTTCTCGCGGCTGGATCGCGCTCGAAGATCGTCTGAAAATCGAGCCAAATCTCTTGCCAGAGCGATCGCCCCGGCTCATCAGAATAGCCAGGAACACTAGAACTTATCGTTTCATTCACCATGAGTCCATTCCTCACTGAATTTTGAAATCAACCACAACCTAAGCCATCTCCTTGACATGCAGAAGCGGCTGCGGCGAGTCGAGTGCATTCAGTTTGTTTGCGCCGTTTGAATTTTGACAGGTCTTCCCCGTCATACACGGCTTTTAATCCCAGATTAATAAACCCACTCAGTTCTATCGGCGTAATGCCACATTGACTTAAGATTTGCTTGGGATTTTCTCCCATGCCACTGGCTAAAATAGCCCGACAATCTTGCAAGTTATTGGCTAACTTTTGCCAGCGCTCAAATCCGGTTCCCATTTCTGGAGTTAACCGTTCTTCAACCAAGTTATATCCATTTTCTGTTTGTTCCCAAATTTGCAATTGTGGCGCTTGTCCCAAATGCTGATTGACTAAAACGCCTTCAACAGTTGCTACAGCAACATAGGGGCGATTACTGACTTGTTGGGGGATTTTCCGTTTGGAAGACTCTGCCAAACAACCGGCAAATTCCTGCGATCGGTCTTCACCCAAAAGTCCGACTGCATCAGCCCGACAGCGCGTACAATGGCGCATTTGTGGTAAATACTGTTCGCACTCTTTGCGAATTTGATTCATCATCTTGCCATTGGGTTCAGTCAATTCCTCAAAAGGAGTATCTGGAGTCGGGAACATCGCCATGGCATTGAACAAATCCGCTCCTAATTCTGCTCCTTTTTTCGCCACTTCCACCGCATGATGGTCATTAATTCCCGGCATGATGATGCAGTTGATTTTCACCGTTACCCCGGCAGCTTTCAAATTCTTAATTGCTTCCAATTGCCGCTCCAGCAGCAGGGTAGCTCCTTTTAAGCCTTGATAAACCGTCTTGCCATCCCGAACCCAACGATAAACCTTGCGCGTAATTTCCGGGTCTACTGCATTCATAGTAACCGTGACATGACTGACCCCAATTTCCGCAATTTTGGCAATATATTCCGGCTTTAAATTCAGTCCATTACTCGACAGACAAAGAATTAAATCCGGGTATTCTTCCCGCAACAATTCCATCGTCCGTAACGTTTGCTCTGGATTCGCAAAGGGGTCTCCCGGGCCGGCAATTCCCGCCACAGTAATTCGGGGTTCTTTCTCCAACACTTCATTCATATAATAAAGTGCCTGTTCTGGAGAGAGAACATTACTGGTTACTCCCGGTCTACTTTCATTCACGCAATCATATTTGCGATTGCAATAATTACACTGAATATTACATTTCGGCGCGACGGGTAAATGAACTCGTCCATATTGTCCTTTTACATCGACATTGAAGCAAGGATGTTTTTCGTAATCAATGGCGGTAGTCATTTTCGGTTCTCCGTGATGGTTGGTTTAGGGAATGGGGAATAGGGAATAGGGAATAGGGAATAGGGAGTTCTCCGTGTCTCCGCATCCCCCCATCACCGTCCCCCTCGCTGTCTACAAATAGCCATACCCCACGGGGGAATCGGCTTGTTTTTTGTCGATAACGGCGTTAACAATTTGATCGAGCAGGCGCTGGGTTCCACGATAGCCGAGGTGCAGTAGGCGCTGTCCTCCGAAGCGATCGTGAATGGGGAAACCGACGCGAATCATGGGAATTTGATGTTTGCGAGCAATGGGATATCCTTTGCTGGTGCCAATGATCAAATCGGGTTTAATTTGGTCAATTTGTTCGCCAATTTCGTAGAAATCCACATTGTCGCGGACGGGGACGGGTTCTCTGACGATATCTGCGGTGACGGCTTCTATGGCGGCAGAAAGTTCGCCGCTATTGCCACCAGAGGCGCAGAGAATGGGTTTAACGCCGACTTCTGCGAGGAAAGCGGTTAATCCTACCACTAAATCTTCCTCTCCGTAGACTACGGCGCGTTTACCAAAGACGTATTTGTGAGCATCGACATAGGCATCGACTAACCGTCCCCGCTCGGATGCATGAATTTGGGGGATGGGTTGTCCGGTGAGTTCTTGCAGGGTGTTAAAGAAGCGATCGCTCTCTCGCAAACCGATGGGGAGTCCCAAGGGGTGCAATGGTAGGTTAAAACGCTCGCGTAACACTTCTCCTCCGGTGCTGCCTGTGCCTTGCAAGACTCGTCCGAGTTCCAAAGTGGCGATCGCCCGATCCATCGCGCGAATGTCACGAACTGGCGTTCCTCCTTTAGGAATACTCAAATAATCCAGTTGTGCCGGCCCATCCAATGTATCGGAAAAATCGGGTAAAATGGTAGCTTTAATGCCAAAATCTTGGACAACTTCTCGCAGATAGCGCAGATCCGACGGAGAAACTAAACCCGGCAATACATTCAAGGAACAGGAAAATGAAGGAGCCGAACTTTCTACCCCCACCAATTGTTCAATGACTGCTTTAACCGTGGCATGAAATCCTTCCGCGTGAGTGCCACTATAGCTCGGAGTTGCCACCCGTACCAAAGTCGGTAATGGCTCCTCTTCTTGACCAAATTCTTCTTGAAATTCCAATAAGAATCGTTTCACATCATCGCCGATGGTTTCCGTTAAACAAGTGGTGGCAATTCCCACGACATCGGGATGGTATTTCTCCATGACATTGAGAATACCTTTTTTCAAGTTTGGCCCGCCCCCATAGACGGCATGTTTTTCACTCAGAGAAGACGAGGCAATATCAATCGGTTCTCGGAAATGACTAATAATATAACGGCGCATATACGTTGCACAGCCTTGAGATCCATGCAAGAAGGGAACGCATCCTTCTATGCCTCGAAAAGCAATACAAGCTCCTAGAGGTTTACAGAGTTTGCAGGCATTGGTTGTGGAGACATAAGCCTCGGTTTTCTGCTTGATTTTTATTTTACCCATGATTTTTCCCTCTCCCAAATTGCAACGATCAAAATTTGTCGATTACTCCGGCTGGTTACGTCGAGGCACAAATTGCCAAATGGGAGACATCACCGTAGAGTGAACTTCTTTGGCAAAATTGAGCATTCCGACAAATCCTTCCAGGGCTTCTTTTCGTTCGTGGTTGTGGTCGCAGAATCCAATCCCCAATTTATAGGCAATGGGGCGTTCTTTAACTCCACCCACAAAAATATCCACATCCTTTTCTTTCAAAAAACCAGATAATTCTAAGGGATTAGAATCATCAACAATAATGGTTCCTTCATCGGTGATTTCATGCAGTTCTTGATAATCTGCTTGGGTTCCGGTTTGTGAGCCTACCATGACCACATCCATCCCCAATAACCGGAAGGCTTTGACTAAGGAAAAGGCTTTAAATGCACCACCGACATAAATGGCTGCGGTTTTTCCTTCTAAGTCTTTGCGGTATTCGTTCAACTGTCCATAAAGGGTGGATAATTCAGAGCGCACTAACTCTTGCGCTCGTTGCAAAATGGTGGGATCGTCATCGAAGAACCGAGCAACTGAATATAAGGCTTCTGCCATATCTTCAATGCCAAAATAAGAGACTCGCAGGAAGGGGACATCATAGTCTTCTTGCATCATTTTGGCTAAGTCCAGGGTTGCCCCAGAGCACTGCACCACATTCAAGGCTGCACCATGCGATCGCTGAATGTCTTTGATCCGTCCATCTCCAGTAATATTAGCGACTACTTGAATGCCTATTCGCTCAAAATATTCACGGATAATCCAAATCTCTCCAGCCAAGTTAAAGTCACCCAAAATATTAATACTGTGGGGAGAAATGCCGGTGGTATCGCCCATGCCCACTAAGCGAAACATGGCTCGACAAGCGGCATTATATCCGGCTCGTTTATTCCCCTTAAAGCCTTCGGACTGTACGGGAATAACCGGAATGCCTTTTTCTTGGCTTACTCGTTTACAAATTCCTTCTAAGTCGTCTCCAATAATACCCACAATACAAGTTGAATAGACAAATGCACCATTGGGATGATGGCGATCGATTAATTCACATAGGGCTTGGTCGAGTTTTTTCTCACCACCAAAAATCACATCTCGCTCTTGTAAATCCGTGGAAAAACTGAGTCGATGTAATTCTGGGCCGGAAGAGAGCGCGCCACGAATATCCCAAGTATACGCCGCACAACCAATGGGGCCATGAACCAAATGAATGGCATCGGCAATGGGGTAAAGAACGACGCGAGAACCACAGAAAACACAAGCTCTTTGGCTAACCGCACCCGCCAAACTTTCTTTATTGCAAGCAAACTCAAAAGGGCTATTTCCTTTGCGGTGAATTTGTTGCTCTCGCTCTCTTAAAATTCCAGTCATAATTTTGTCCGAATGAGAAGTAATAAGGAAGGGCGCATGGCTTGCGCCCTTGAGGGTATAAATCTTCCTTGACAAAGGGAGGTTATGGCTGTCCCCAACCTGACTCGTGGGGATGGCTTTAAGTGGCAAATAAGTATTCTTCAGCCGGTTGATTGTCTTCAAGTGCATCGAGAATTTCATCGATCGCATCCTCATCCACTTCCCCGTACCAATAGTTGTCTGGATAGACCATCATCACGGGGCCATGATCGCAGAGTTTCAGACAACCGGTAGAAGAGACCAAGACATTATCGAGTCCGCGATCGACCAATTCACCTTCGAGATACTGAATTAAACTCACTGCCTTCTTCTTGTTGCAAACGCCCTGAGCTTCTCCCTTGGTTCTAAAAGAATTACAAACAAAAATGTGGTGTTCGGGTTTCGTTAGTTTACTCATGATATCCTCCTGATTTAGACACAAAGGTTGAGACAGAGCCGACCTGAATCGGCTGTTGCTGACACGAATACGGGGTTGGGGGATCTAGACCATACCCCCTCACCCTTGAGCAATTAATGTTACAGAGCTAACTCAAAGATTTCATCGGGGTCATCCCGATCTTTGCGCTCCAAAATCGTGTTGATAATGTTGCACAACAGATGCATACTTCCCTTATAGCCAACAGAGGGGAAGAAACTGTGACCAACACGGTCTAAAATCGGCCAACCAAACCGGACTAAGGGGATATCTTCCGAACGGGCAATATATTTGCCATAAACGTTGGTAATGAGTAAATCAACAGGATTAGTCTTGATCAATTGATGTAGATAGAACAGATCTGTGTCATCTTTGACGATCGCATCGGGAACCCATTCTTCCAAGATTTCTTTACAGCGTGTGGTGAAATATTTGGAAGCTGTTCCAGTGATTACATACATGGGTTTAGCACCACAACTGACGAGAAACTCAGTTAAGGGAACAATTTGATCGGGATCTCCAGCTAAAGCCACTCGCTTGCCATAGAGATATTGCTGCATATCCGTCATCAGGTCTACTAACCGACCCCGGTCATCTTTCAAGGACTCTGGAACAGCTGCACCTGTGGTTTCTATAATCGCTTGGATAAAGCGATCCGTTGCGGCAATACCGATGGGTAAATCCAACAACTGATAGGGAACCTTGCATTTATTTTCCAGTTCTTTCGCCGCTTGTTTCGAGGCATCTGGCCCCAGAGCCAGAGTTGCGATGCTATCGCCAGTAGTATGCAACGCTTCCACTGAGGTTCCTCCCTTGGGATACATCTCAAATGTTCCCGTTTGCGGCGTATCCACTACATCACTGGTATCTGGGAAGACCACGGAGTTCACCCCAATTTGATCGAGGAGATGCTTAATCTGGCGGATATCGGACGGTTCTACATATCCCGGAATCACATTAATTTGCTGTTGGGGAGTTTCAGTTTTCTCTGAAAGGTACTTGACAATCCCAGCCGTCATATTAGACCAACCCGTCACATGAGTTCCCACATAACTGGGGGTATTGGCATGAATTACCACTTTACCTTCTGGGATAATCCCACTTTCCCGCGCTTCCCGAATCAACGTCGGAATATCATCCCCAATGGTTTCTGACAGACAGGTGGTATTAATCGCAATTACATCAGGGTCGTACAGTTTGTACATAGTCGTGAAAGCTTGGCGCAAGTTTGCACCACCACCAAAGACCGCTGAACCTTCAGTAAACGAACTGGTTGCTGCCATAATCGGGTCGCGATAATGACGAGTTAGGTGCGATCTATGGTAAGAACAACATCCTTGTGAGCCATGGGAATGGGGTAAGCATCCATGAATTCCTAATGCGGCGTACATAGCCCCGATGGGTTGGCACGTTTTGGCGGGGTTAACCCGTAGCGCTTTACGTTCTACAACTTCTTTGGGGGTTGCTTCTAACATGATTTTCTCTCCGAGTTGGGATGAATGAAGGGTGAGAGTTGCAACGAGTTCAGGACAAACCCCCTGCAACTGGAGGAGGGAGGGTAGGGGCTTTCCAGCCCGTTAACCCTAATCCCAAGGGGCTTTGATGTATTGCCAAGTGGGGCTATTGACTCGTAGATCCACATCTTTGGCAAAGTTGACTGCACCTCGGAAACCAGCAAAGGGCCCGCCGTAGTCATAATTGTGCAACTGCTTGCAAGGTACGCCGAATTTCTCAATCACGTACTTGTCTTTAATTCCAGAACCAATCAGATCGGGTTTAAAGCGTTTGATCAACACATCGAGTTCATGGTGAGAAATGTTGTCTACTAGCAATGTGCCTTCACCCATATCGGGCATCATGCCTTTGTAGTCATTCATGATATTCTCGTTACGCAGACGTTCCATTTCTGCGTCCGATGGAGGATTATAGCGCTCTGGATCCCGTTCTACATCCAATTCTTCAATGTTGCGACTGTCTGCATCCACCTTGATATTCGGTAGGGCTTGCCGTCCTTCGTAGTCATCCCGGTGAGCAAACTCATAGCCTGCTACAATGGTTTTCATGCCGAGATCTGCAAACAGTTCTTGGTAGTGATGGGCCCGGGAACCGCCAACGAACAAGAATACCGTTTTTCCTTCGAGTCGTTTGCGGTACTGGGTCAACTGAGCTTCGGCGATCGCCAATTCTTCCACAATCACGTCTTCTACCCGTTTTGTCAAAGCCGGATCGTTAAAGAACTTGGCAATCTTACGTAAACTCTTGGCAAAAGCATGAACGCCAATAAAGTTCACTTTCATCCAAGGCGTACCATATTTCTCTTCCATCATGGAAGCCATATAGTTAATGGAACGATGGCACATGACCAGATTTATTTTGGCTAAATGAGCCTTGATCGCATCATCATAAGAGGCATCGCCACTAAATGTGGAAACCACTTTAATGCCACATTTTTCCAGCACCCGCTCAATTTCCCAAGAGTCACCCCCGATGTTATATTCACCCATCAGGTTAACGGTAAATCCTTCGATTTCTTCCGTTTCAGTATCATTTCCAATCCAATGTTGGAAGAAACCATTGTTGGCAATATGGTGTCCTGCGGATTGACTGACTCCTTTATATCCTTCACAGTTAAAGGCAACGACCGGAAGTCCGAGTTTCTGCGTCATTTCCCTAGCCGCACCTTGGATATCATCTCCAATTAATCCCACCGGACAAGTGGAGTGAATCGTAATCGATTTGGGTTGGAAAATATCATAGGCTTCTTGCACAGCCTGTTTCAGCTTATTCACACCACCAAACACAACATCATGTTCGTTCAAATCGGTAGAGAAGCAATAGTGCAAAAAATCTTTGCCATCTTCTCTCGGTTTAAACTGATTGCGTCGAGTTAACCAAGAATAATAGGAACACCCAATCGGACCGTGAACGATGTGTACGCAGTCACCAAATGGCCCCACAACCACACCTTTACATCCCGCAAAAGCACATCCTCTCTGAGTAATAATTCCGGGAGTTGTACGGGCATTAGCGTTAATTTCTTGCTCCGGAATAGATGGGTCACGAACAACAATATGTTTGCTCCGTTTGCGAGCGACTTTTTTCGGATAGGCTTCAATAATTTCCGCAATACTATCCTGGGTCTCTTCCAGACTTATGGGAGACGGAGAAAGCATCACACCTTGTTGTGCCTGTTGGGATCCTGATTCAAAATCAGTCGTCGGTGATAATTTTTCAGTCATGGTTTTCTCTCCATTATGTTTGGGGTTCGTAAAGACGAGAGAAGAGAACAATACTTAGAGTTGATCTGCTTTGTATTTCCGCTCTCCCGTCCCGAATTAATCTCACAGTAAATCCGGCTAGTTTGAGATAAATTCTCCTATCATTCGATATCAACTAGATCAGGGACTACTTTAGGCAAAAAACATGCCTGAACCCATTTCATCGATCGCAAAATTACCTTTTTCGCGAGTCCGGATCCGAATACTGTCGAGTACTGGTACTACAAAGATCTTGCCGTCTCCAGCATTCCGGGTTTGATTGATCTTGATGATGGTATTGACTACTTCTTTGACCAACTCATCAGGAACAACTAAACTAACCAAACGCTTGGGAATTAAGCGAGGAACATGAGCAAGTAAAGGCAATACCTCTGATGCATCTTCAGGATGCTTATTTAAGGCATCTACCACTTCTGCTTCCATGGCTTGCCGTCCTCGACCTGCAACTTTTACGGCATTAAATCCAGGAAAACCTGCCTTAATCAAGGCTTCTTTGGTCTCATGCATTTTGTTCATGCGAATAATCGCAATCACTTCTTTCATGTCTCTTTCCTCAGTGTTAATCTACAGTAGAATTACAATTGTTAGGGGTTAAACGATCGGTTAAACTGGAGATTCCTATTGGATATATTCTTAGGAATAATATGACCCCTAACAATCAGCAATACAGCGATCAATCTGAATTTAAGTCGTCACTAAAGTTCGAGGAGAAGTTTCAGGTGTGGAAGGGACTAAAACTTGAGCCGTTTCTTTAACACCTGTACTGACGGTGTAGACTTCTTCAACTGGAGTTACGAAGATTTTTCCATCTCCATAGGCTCCTTCGGTTCCGGTACGGGCACTGTCAAGAATAATCCGAATTACAGTGTCTTTATCTTCGTCGGGGACGACGAACATTAACAGTTCTTTGGGCAGTTCATCGTAGTGAACGTTCCCAATTTTCAAACCCCGTTGTTTGCCTCGACCGTAAACATCAATTTTGGTGACGGCGGGAAAGCCTGCGTTCAATAAGGCTTGCATCACATCAGTGGCTTTTTCTGGTCGAACAATGGCTCGAATAGCGACTGGCATTTGAGTTTTTCCTCCTCAAAAATGAGAAAATACAACAAAAGGAATGGATGTCCGTTGAGAATACGGGTGTATCCTTAACCGAATAATCCATATTTCACGAGTAATTTTTCCAGGTCATCATTAGACACGGGAGTAGGAATGACTTGATTGGTATTTTCATCAATGGCTTTAGCCAAGTTGCGATAATGTTGCGCTTGTTCGGATTCGGGAGCGTATTCAATCACCGTCTTCCGGTTTAATTCTGCCCGTTGTACCATGTTGTCCCGTGGCATGAAGTAAATCATTTGTGTGCCTAATGCGTCGGCTAAAGCCATGATCAGTTCTGCTTCTCGGTCAACTTTACGGGAGTTACAAATCAATCCACCTAACCGAACGCCACCAGACTCGGCATATTTCATAATACCTCGACAAATGTTGTTGGCAGCATACATTGCCATCATTTCACCAGAGGTGACAATATAGATTTCTTGAGCTTTGCCTTCGCGGATGGGCATGGCAAATCCACCACAAACTACGTCTCCTAAAACGTCGTAGAAGGCGTAGTCTAAACCAACTTGTTCTTCATAGGCTCCGAGTTGTTCGAGCATACTGATGGAGGTAATAATCCCCCGTCCTGCACAACCAACACCCGGTTCTGGTCCACCAGATTCAACACATAAGGTTTTCCCAAAGCCTTCTTTGCGGATGTCTTCTAAGTCTACGTCATCGCCTTCTTCGCGTAAGGTATCTAAGACACTTTTCTGGTGTAAGCCACCGAGCAGTAACCGAGTGGAGTCAGCTTTGGGGTCACAACCGACAATCATGACTTTGCGGCCTAATTCAACTAACCCAGCAACTGTATTTTGAGTGGTGGTTGATTTACCAATTCCGCCTTTTCCGTAAACAGCGATTTTCCTCATGATTAAACCTCCTGTTTGGGGTAGTTAAGTAATGGCTTACAGAAGAATCAATAGAGTGGGGTGGTTTAAGACTTCCTCTCTCTATTGACAAACATAAGCCACTACGATTAAAGAGAATAACTTCTGAAACACTGACAATATACTCTGCAAAGTTTTCCTCGATCTAGATGGATTCAGGAATGACTTTACTTTTCTTGCCTACGAATATAGTTATAAACTTTTAAAAGCAAAATAACTGTATATGTGACTACACAAAAAAATATTTTTCACTCAATAAAAGTGATCTTGCTTACTTTTTCTGTCTTTTAATTTTAAACAATTACTTTGTTGTTAATTCTTTCTATTTTCTTGGCAAAAACTGGATTATGAAAATGCAGAAATTGATATTATTTAAATATTTTTAAAAGTTAATTTATTATAACAAGATTTTTAATATATTCCCCAAAAAACAGGGCTATATCATGACTAAAGCACGGCTAAACCGTGCTTTAGATAAGGGTTATATGGATTATTTAGAGAAGATAGAGCAGGTTTGTTTCTAAGTCTATAGAGTGCTATTCAATGGCAACGACGATTAAATCATCTGAGACGCGATCGCGCAAAGTTTGCTCAATGCCTTGCTTTAGGGTTGTCAGCACGCTCGGACAACTGCCACAGGCTCCTTTTAAGATGACTTTAACAAGATTACTTTCTATGTCGTAAAGCTCCACATCACCGCCATCCATGGCTACCATCGGACGAATTTCATCATTTAAAATTTGTTGAATTAACGTAATCTTTTGTAATGTGGTTAATGAGGGCAGCTCAGATGCCGGTTCTGGAGAGGCACTGGCGAGTTTTTCGGCTAATTCGACGCAGGTTTCAACAGCAACCTGGTTCATATGCTGCTGTTGTTTTCGTTCTTGGGTCACTTCAGCCAAGATATCGTCAATCTCAGCCAGACAAGAACCACAACCGCCGCCTGCTTTGATATAGTTGGTGACTTGTTCGGCTGTGGTGAGATGATTGTCCTGGATAATGCGTTTAATTTTGCCTTCGGTGATGGCAAAGCAGCGACAAATTAAGGGACTTTCGTCTTCTTCTTCGGCTTCTAGGGGAATGCCTTTGTAGTTGTAAATGGCTGCTTCTAGGGCTTCTTGTCCCATGACGGAGCAGTGCATTTTTTCTTCGGGAAGCCCTCCTAAAAAGTCGGCAATCTCTCGGTTGCTGAGGGTTAGAGCTTGATCGAGGGTCATGCCTTGAATGAGATCGGTTAAGGCAGAAGAGGAGGCGATCGCACTGGCGCATCCAAAGGTCTGAAACCTGGCATCAATAATTTGTTCGGTTTGAGTATTGACTTTTAGGTGCAACCGCAAGGCATCGCCACAAGCGATACTGCCGACATCACCGACAGCAACAGTTTCATATTCTTCACAGTCGGAGGGGGTAATTTCCCCCATATTATGAGGATTGTTAAATAAATCGATCACTTTATCCGTATAGTCCCACATAGTTCTAGCAGCTCCCTTGAGTTTGAATGGTTAGAAAGGTTGGTCAATGGCTATAGATTTAGCGAGTTTGAGCCAGTTGTTTATCCCCCACTGAACTCAACCAACCGTGCTGTTCGTCGGTGGCATCTTTGAAGGGGGAAATCTGGCGGAGTCGTTCTACAACTTTGGGCATCACTTGCAATACTTGGTCGATTTCTGCGTCGGTGGTATACCGAGATAGGCTAAAGCGAATGGAACCGTGCAAAATGGTGTAGGGCAGTCCCATCGCTTGCAGAACGTGGGACGGTTCTAGGGAACCGGAGGTGCAAGCCGATCCGGAGGAGGCACAAATTCCATAGCGATCGAGGGAGAGTAAGATGGCTTCTCCTTCGATATACTTAAAGCCGATATTGGTGGTGTTGGGCAGTCTTAAGGCAGGATGGCCATTGAGCTGGGTATGGGGAATGGTGGTTAAAATGCTTTGTTCAAGGCGATCGCGCAACTGTCGGACTTGCTTATTTTCAGTCTCCATCGACTGCATCGCCAACTCAGCCGCTTTCCCTAGAGCAATGATACCGGGTACATTTTCCGTTCCTGCACGTCTGCCGCGCTCCTGATGTCCCCCAATTAAAAGGGGCCGAAACCTTACCCCTTTGCGAACATACAAGGCCCCAATACCTTTTGGAGCGTGCAACTTATGTCCAGATAACACCAGAAAATCCACGGTACTCTCTTTCATGTTCAGGGGCACTTTACCCACCGCTTGTACCGCATCTACATGGAACAAAATGCCCCGTTCTTTGACAATGCGCCCAATTCTTTCGATGGGGAAGAGGGTTCCCGTTTCATTGTTCGCGCACATGACGGACACTAAAGCCGTATCCTCTGTCAACGCTGCCTTCAATTCATTTAAATTGAGTTGCCCTTTCTCATTTACGCCTAAATAGGTGGTGGTATAGCCTTGCTTTTCTAACCGCTTACAGAGGCTAATGATGGCCGGGTGTTCAACTTTAGTGGTAATAATATGGCGCTTATTGGGATAACTAGCTAAGGCGGCCCGAATGGCAGCATTATCCCCTTCTGTACCGCAACTGGTGAAGATAATTTCATCAGGTTGAGCGCCTAATAATTGAGCCACATTTTGCCGTGCTTTTCGTACCGGTTTGGCCAGTTGCCCTCCGAAAGTATGCATACTCGAAGGATTCGCATAATAGTCCTGTAAGTAGGGAAGCATAGCTTCTAAAACTTCGTCGGCAATCCGGGTGGTTGCATTATTATCGAGATAAATTGTTGAGGGTCGTGCGTCCATGATTTCGATGAAGATTGAGGATAATTTGGACAGGCATGAATAGCTAAAAACGGGCAATAGTAGGCTTTCTACTTGATGGAGATCCAACGCGCTGGTCTGGGTTATCTTGGCGCTATATTGATTGAATGGATTTCTTAACCCATTGACTATAAAAATCTAAGACAGCAGTTTCGATTGTGTTGTAAACTTGTACGACTTCAATCCCGGCTTCTTGGAGGCGACTTTCCGGTAGTGCGCCAATTTTAGCTACTAAAAGTGCTGTGCAGTCGGATAATGCCTCAATGTTCTCGCTCAGGTCTCCTGGGCCTCCTTCTGGGCCATGACAATAAGGTTTAACGGGACGGTTTTCCAGCAATTGAGCTTGATGAGCATCAACTTCATAGATGAGGAACTCGCGAGCATGGCCGAAATGCTCGTTGGTTAAACCCTTATCCTTACTGGCCACTGCAACTCGAATTTTTGGGTGGGGTTTGACAACAGTTGAAGCTGTCATAGTCATAATCTCCTTGCCTGAATGAGAGTTAGGGGCTATCGAGGCAAAAAGGAGAGTGTTATCAGTGTGTTATCCGTATTACCCAATCAAGAGAGTCAATACCTGATAAACAGGAAAAATCTTGACCCTTTATTGATCGGAAGTTTTATAGATTCGTTATCCTCTTGTGCCAGTTATACCTCATCTGAATAGGAAGATAAGTTTAATCAATCACAACTTTATGTTTTCTTTACAATCCTTTAATTGCATCCTTTAACTGCATGATGATTATCGGAAAAATGCAACCTTTAAACAATCCGTCTAAGTTGACCGGGCGATCGCTAGTTTAAAATGACCATGAATTTAAAGTCCTAGGTGAGAAGAAGCTCCCCATAAAATTCGGGGATTACGTTGAAGAAAATCCAAGAAAAAAATAGATGGATTAACGGAATGATTGGACAATAAAGTTAGCTATCAACAGATAAAAGCCCTAGAAATCAATCGTCTCTTCATATAGACAAAGTATAGACAAAACTCACATGAATTGAATTGGAAAAATGTGATGTTTTTCAAAAAAAGCTGGTACGCTTAAGGGAATCGTACTGTCGGAGTTAGTAGGCTAGTCATGGTATTTACATTGCCGATAGAAACAACCCAAACGAATTCACAATTGAGTTTAGGGCGAGTTTTGGTCGTCGAAGATGAAGAACTGATTCGAGAAACGGTTGCCCTATCCTTACGGGATGAGGGATTTGAGGTGATCGCGGCTGAAGATGGTCGGGGAATCGTGGAATTATTTCATCAACAACAGGAAGGGGGCGATCGCCCTGTAGACTCTATTGATGCGATCGTTCTCGATCTGATGCTACCTTCGATCAATGGTCTTGACCTTTGCCGTTGGCTGCGTCAAAGAGGTCATACTGTACCAATCCTCATTCTCAGTGCCAAAGGCTCAGAAACCGATCGCGTCGTCGGATTAGAAGTTGGAGCAGATGACTACCTTACCAAACCATTCGGCGTGCGGGAATTAGTGGCCAGAGTACGCGCCCTCCTGCGGCGCAACCGCTATCCCCTCCCCCAATCTTGTCCCTCAGTTCTGAGAATCAAAGATATTACCCTATTGCCCCAAGAATGCCGCGTCATCGTCCGCGACCAAGAAATTAACCTCTCTCCCAAAGAATTCCGCTTACTCGAACTCTTTATGAACCATCCTCGACGAGTATGGTCGCGAGACCAACTGATCGAGCGCATTTGGGAACCCGACTTCATGGGAGACACCAAAACCGTAGATGTACATATTCGTTGGCTACGCGAAAAAATTGAACTCGACCCCAGTCACCCAGAATATTTACTGACGGTTCGTGGATTTGGATACCGCTTTAGCTAACTAAAATCGCCCCATTGAAAATGCGATCCAAACCCTAGGCGATGAGGTGATAATCAAGAGAAGCTATGATTGTGCCACTACTCGGATTCTTACTGGGATTAGCGGTAGGCTTGTTCCTATGGCTAGGATGTCAATTTCGCTTAGAACAACAAATCAAGCGAATCCTACCTGAATTGACCTCTGGTTCAGGACTGATGCGCCGGTTCCCCGAACGTCTAGTAAGGGCGATCGACGATCAACGGAAACATCGGCACCGTCTACAACAAGACATAGATTACTGGCAATCAATCCTCACTTGTGCCCCCCTAGGCCATTTACAAGTTGACGATCAAAATCAACTCATCTGGTGTAACGCCCAAGCCTATCAACTCTTTGGCATTAGTCCTCCAGAACTCAACAGTCCTCGCCTACTACTGGAAATTGTCCGCTCCTATGAGTTAGATGAACTGATCGAGCAAACCCGCACGACCCAAAAACCGGTTGAAAGACACTGGAACTTTCAACCCATTGCGCCAACGGTAGAACCCCAGAATACCCAGCGATCGCTCAAACCCAAAATTGCCCTGAAAGCCTATAGCATTCCTCTGTCGAAAGGTCGAGTCGGAGTTTTCTTGGAAAACCGCCAAGAACTGCTCACTTTAGCTAACCAGCGCGATCGGGCGTTTTCTGATGTTGCCCATGAACTCAAAACTCCCCTGACCTCCATTCGTCTCGTCGCCGAAACCCTTCAAACTCGCCTCAATCCCCCTCTGCGCAACTGGATCGATCGCCTCCTTTCCGAAGTCATTCGCCTTAGCGATATTGTCCAAGTCCTTCTCGATCTGAGTCAACTCGAACGGGGATCGACCTATAGCCTGAATTGGAAACCCATCAACCTACCTGACCTGATCCGCTCTTCGTGGATCGCCCTCGAACCCCTAGCCCGTCAGAAACAACTCCAACTACAATATTCTGGCCCAGAACGGCTATTGATCGACGGCGACGAACATCGCTTATGTCGCGTATTCATTAATCTCCTCGACAACAGCATCAAATACAGTCCCCTCCAAGGTCAAATATGGGTTAAACTCAGTATAGAAGAATGCCTAAACTCAACCACTCCATCTCAGAAATGGGTGCATCTTGAAGTTATTGATGGCGGTGTAGGTTTTCCAAAAACTGACTTACCCTATATCTTCGAGCGCTTCTATCGGGGAGAACCCTCCCGTGCTAGAGTCCTGTCTAGCAGCCAAATTCCCCCTGCCGTATCCTCCGATTCTTTTGACCCTCCCCGTACCCCCTTAACTCACAGTAGTGGATTAGGATTAGCCATTGTCCAGCAAATTATCGAAGCTCATCAAGGATGGGTGAAGGCCAGTAATCATCCAGAAACCACAGGTGCATGGATTGAAATTTATCTACCTCAACATCCATCAGGGGATTTCAGTAAACTTTAACCTCAATCTTGATTGATTCTCGTCTTCCCTAGTCCGTTCAGATCTCTGAGTTAAGGCAAAGGTAATCATTTTGAGTTTTTTTATTTTGAATTTTTAATTGAACTCCCCCCCGTTCTGGGCAACTTCTTGTAAGATTTGTAAAGATTACCCAGTTGTCAGCAACTGGGACTGCCAGTCAAGCAAAACTTTTTTCTTCGCTAACCTCTTAACCTAACCCTAAAACTGGTGAGTATCACAACAATGATGGAGGCTGATTCGAGTCATCTACCCAGGGATGAACGATTACAAAAAATTTTATCTCGTTGGGGTGTCGCGTCCCGACGACAGGCAGAGGTGATGATCCAACAGGGTCGCATTCGCATTAATGGTCAAGTGGTGCATCAACTCGGCCAGAAAGCGAACCCCGATCGCGATGCGATCGAAATTGATGGTTCTCTCCTTTCCCTTCACCATCGTCCCCAACCCCTTTATATCTTACTGAACAAACCCTTAGGAGTGATTTGTACCTGTGCCGATCCTCAAAATCGCACTACCGTTTTAGACCTCCTTCCTCCTACTCTGTCTCACCATACCGGTCTTCACCCGGTCGGTCGCTTAGATGTTGATTCGACGGGGGCAATTTTGCTCACCAATGATGGAGACTTGACCTTTCAGATGACTCACCCTCGCCATAGTATCCCCAAAACCTATCGCGTTTGGGTCGAAGGAATTCCCCCAGAATCGGTTCTCGAAGACTGGAGAAACGGTATAGTCTATGAAAACATCCAAACTCTACCCGCTAAAGTCAGGCGAATGAGATCGCAAGGCACTCACAAAACTTTGCTGGAAATTGTCTTATGGGAAGGTCGGAATCGGCAAATCCGTAAGGTGGCCCAAACCCTAGGGTATCCCGTGCTGAGTCTCCATCGGAGTGCCATTGGCTCAATTCAACTCAAAGCCTTACCTAAAGGGCAATATCGATATCTGAGAGCCTTGGAAATTACAGCTTTGAGAGGAAACTGTGGTACAAACAGATCGGTGGTGAAGGAGCGTAATTGATGAAGAAACAGAAAACCATACAATCCTCAGTCAATGAGTTTGATTCCTTGAAGAGCGTCTTAATTGACCTGGGGTCTCAATTACGAGATCGCCGTCAGGAAAAAGGTTTGAGTTTAGACTACATTGCCACAAAAACCCGTATCCGACAACGCCTGCTCGGGGCGATCGAAGAGGGAAAACTCGAACAACTCCCAGAACCCGTTTATGTCCATTATTTCCTCAGACGCTATGCCGATTTTTTAGGACTCGATGGTTCTAGTTTTGCCAGTCCCTTCCCTTCAGAGTCTCGATTTAACTTGCTTAAGGCCTCTTGGATGCGTTGGCCCATGTGGCAACTGCGCCCGATTCATTTGTATTTGTTATATGTGGCTATTATTTTTGGTTCTGTCAATGGCCTATCCTATTGGATTGAGCGTTCTGTGGGGTCGTCTGTCGATTATTTAGTTGAACAACCTGCACCAGAAATCGAAGCGATCGCCTCTAGTCCCCCTTCACCCCCAGGGATTCCCTCGGAACCCTCCCCCGCTTCCCTGGTCGTCAAATCTGAACCCGATCCGAACTCCATCGAACCGGTTCGGGTCAGCGTGATCGTCACTGAACCGTCTTGGATATTAATTGAAGCGGATGGAGAAACCGCTTTTGAAGGAACTCTGACTGAAGGAACCCAACAAACCTGGGTCGCCAATCAAAAATTGATTATTGTAGCGGGTAATGCTGGAGCGGTTTCTGTTGCCCTCAACGAAGGGAAATCTGAAAAACTGGGAGAACCGGGTGCTGTAGAAGAAGTGATCTTTACAGCGAACCAGCTCTCCCGCAGTTAACTGCCCTTTGAGGATCTGCCATAGAGTTGGGTGAGCAGTTGGAGGCGATCGCACAACCATGTACCAATCGAGTCTGGACGATAACGCCAACTCCAATTTCCCTCAGCCTGTCCAGGAGTATTCATCCTTGCTCGCTCATCTAAACCCAAAAAGTCCTGCATGGGAATAATGGCCCAATTGGCCACAGAAGACAAGGCTAAACGAATTAAATCCCAATGAATACCATTGGGACTCAAATGACCTAAATAATTCACCACGCGATCGCACTCCCAATCGGGTAGATCGTTCTCAAACCAACCCAAAGTCGTATTATTATCATGGGTTCCCGTATAAACCAAGCAGTTGCGCGGTAGATTATAGGGCAAAAACGGATTGCCAGCATCGGAACCAAACGCAAAATGTAAGACCCTCATCCCTGGAAATCCAAACTTATCCCGCAGAGCTTCCACCTCTGGGGTAATCACTCCCAAATCTTCAGCTAATATGGGCAGCTTACCTAACATCTGCTCCAATTTCTCAAAAAACGCTTCTCCAGGGGTGGGCATCCAAGTTCCATTCATCGCCGTTTCTTCCCCTTCAGGAACCGCCCAAAAGGACTCAAACCCCCGGAAATGATCGATCCGAATCCAGTCCACATACTCTAACATGGTCTGGAAGCGATGAATCCACCACTTAAAATCAGTCTTCTCTAGATACTCCCAGTCATACACTGGATTTCCCCATAACTGACCCGTTTCACTAAAATAATCCGGGGGAACACCTGCCATCAGTTCCGGTTGACCGGTTTCTGGATCGATCAAAAAGTTGTCCCGGTTAGCCCAGACATCCGCACTATCATGGGCAACATAAATGGGAATATCCCCAATAATGTCCACATTCTGCTCATTGGCATAGGCTTTGAGTGCTGCCCATTGTTGAAAAAACTTAAATTGGGTAAACTGGTGGTAAAAAATTCTCTCTTGTAACCGCTCTTGAGACGCTTCCAGAGCGCTTTTTTCCCGGTTAATTAACGCTTCATCCCATTCATACCAAGGTTTTCCCTCCCGATCGTCCTTGAGGGACATATACAGAACATAATCCTCGAGCCAACTGGCTTTTTCTTGGCAAAAGGTTTCAAAGGCTTCTTGCGTTTCGCTAGATTCCTCGATTTGTCCCTGAAAGTTTTGGCAGGCTTTTTCCAATAGGGCTGTTTTCACGGCAATTACCCGCTCAAAGTCTACCCAATCTAGGGGAAATTCAGGCAAATGAAGAAAATCATCTTCTTGGAGTAAACCGTCATCCTTGAGATACTCAGGACTAATAAGCATGGGATTACCAGCCATGGCTGAGTAGCACATATAGGGGGAATTTCCAAAACCGGTTGGCCCTAAAGGCAAGATTTGCCACAGTTTTTGGTGCGTGTGGGCAAGAAAATCAACAAAGCGATATGCTTCGTGGCCTAAGTCTCCAATACCAAACCGACTCGGAAATGAAGTGGGATGGAGTAAGATGCCACTAAGTCTAGAAGAGGGCATATTCTACAATTGGCGTATTTCGCAGCTAACATGATGACCTTATCATGTTCTTGGGGTGTCCTTGGGTTTAAATTTGGTGAATAGGCAAATCTTTAATATCTCACTTGACTATGCAGTATCGTAATCCTACGCCTACGGTTGATATCATTATTGAGATGATTGACCGCCCTGAGCGCCCGATTGTGTTGATTGAACGTAAAAATCCTCCGTTCGGATGGGCAATTCCTGGAGGATTTGTTGATTATGGGGAGTCGGTGGAAACGGCGGCTATCCGAGAGGCGAAGGAGGAAACCGGGTTATCGGTGGAGTTGGTGGAACAGTTCCATGTGTATTCTGAGCCGGGGCGCGATCCTCGGCAGCATACCTTATCGGTGGTGATGATTGCAACGGCTATGGGGGAACCCCAGGCGGCTGATGATGCTCAGAATTTGGATTTGTTTGAGTTGTGGCAAGTGCCGCCCAATTTATGTTTTGACCATGACAGCATTTTGAAAGATTATTGGATGTACCGCAATTATGGCTTGCGTCCCCGATTGTTTTAAGTGGATGGAGGAAGAAGAATGACTCGTAAAGTGGTTAATACTCAGAAGGCTCCAGCTCCTGTTGGGCCGTATAATCAGGCGATCGCCGCGAGCGGTCAGATGTTGTTTGTTTCTGGTCAAATTGCGATCGATCCAACCACCAATGAATTGGTTCATACCGATGATGTGACCAAGCAAACGGAACAGGTGATGAATAACCTGAAAGCGGTTTTAGCCGAGGCTGGTGCTTCCTTTGCAAATGCCGTGAAAATGACTATTTTCCTTAAGGATATGAATGATTTTGCTACCGTCAATCAGGTCTATTCAGGTTATTTTGACCCGGAGAGTGCCCCCGCTCGCGCATGTGTAGAGGTGTCACGCTTGCCGAAGGATGTTTTGGTCGAAATTGACTGTATTGCCCTTCTTTAGGGGAGTGGGGAGTCAGGGAGTCAGGAAAAGGCAATAGGCAATAGGCAAGAGAAAAGGGCATGATTTCTCCGTGTCCCCCCATCTCCGTGTCCCCCTATCCCCGCGTCTCCCCATCCCCCACTCCCCTATCCCACCAATTCTGCTGGTGAAGACCGGCGAAGGGCAACCGGTTCAGCTTGGGAGAGGCGATCGCTGCCATTTAACTGCTTTAATTGATCCAGAAGGGTTTCCAGCAACTCAATATGGTCTTGGGTAAAGAAAATCGAGAACCCATTTCCCCCCAAAGAATACCCCGGAACATAGAGCGAAACCCGATCGTGACGAGGGTGACTGGTCAAAATCGTCATTTCCGTGCCATCAAGCTTATAGGTCGTATCTGTCCAAGTTTGAGCCATCGTTTTGCCTCCAATCGCTGCGTTGATTATTTTTTCAACACTCTTATCCTAGCCCAAATCTATCCCGACCGGCAACCCATTTTTTGATTTTTTATTCAAACTAGAGATAGGATAGATTTGTAATGGAGAAAACGAATGACTACAGAAACATTTGGTAAAATTCTGCGTAGGGCACGCAAAGACAAAGGCTATTCCCAAAGGAGTCTTGCCGCTTTGGTCAAGCTTGACTTTACCTACCTGTCCAAGCTAGAAAACGATCGCGCTGACTATCCTCCCAAAGAAGAAGTCATCCGCTCCCTGGCCAAACATCTCGACCTTGAACCCGATATGCTGGTTTGTCTAGCTGGACGCATTCCTCACCAATATGAGGAACTGCTCAAGCAAAATGCCCAAGCCATGCCCATGCTCCTGAGACGCTTACGAGAAAACCCTGACTTCGCCGAAAAAATCTTTCAAGCAGCCAGTGAGGATGCCCCCAGTTGAGTTTAATCAAACCCTACCGCTTTTATCCCAAACCAGAAATTGAGCGTCGGGCCAACGACCTCCTGTTACGCATGGAATTTACCCCGAACTGGAAACCCTCTTGGCCCCTAGAAGTAGACCGTATCGCTGATTTTCTAGATTTGGGAGTGGTTTGGGATCGGATTCCCTCGGACGAATACGGGCCCATTGCGGCCCGTATTCTCCCCTTGAATCGTCAAATTGAACTTAATGAAGAAATTCTCAGCTTACCCGAAGGATTTCAAGCCTCTACCCTAGCCCATGAAATCGGCCATTGGATGCTGCATATCAACCATGCAGAAGTCAGTGAAGAAGGACAATGTAATCTGAGCAGCAGTAGCGATTCTTTCTTGTGTCGTCCGAATAGTTCCTTAACCGAACTCGAATCGATTGAGTGGCAGGCACAATACTTTGCCAGTTGTCTGCTGATGCCAGAGAACATCCTTCTCGAATATTGTCATCGCCAAAATCTTACCCGATGGTCTACCCTATACCAACTCCGGGATCAATTAGGGGTTACCATCTCAAATTTAGTCAACCGTCTACAAGATTTAGGTTGGATTCACATTCCCCAGGGGTCTAGAAAACTGATATTAGGTCCAGTGAACCGGGAATCGGCAACACAATCCTGGGGATAGTTGAGCAATTAAAAGTTATAGTTATAGCGTTTCTCTCTTCTATTCTAGAAGGTAAAGCTTGAAGGCTTAGGGCCTAAGCCATACAAGCTTTTGCCTATTGCCTAGCGCGAAGCGCTATAATTCGATTAGGGTTTAAACACGATTGTAGGGACAAACAGCCGTTCGCCCCTACAAATCGCGTCTTTCCAGATAGATCGTGGTGTATCAACCTGAATTGAAATAAATATATCTCAACAATTGTTCCCTAGCGAGACATGCGTCGCTTACGCCGAGCCGCGACTGCTTTACGCTTGCGTTTCTCTTGAGGGGTTTCAAAATGACGGCGGCTTTTCACATCCGCCAGGATTCCGGCTTTCGACACTTGGCGCTTAAAGCGACGTAGAGCTGAATCAATTCCTTCGTTTTCTCCGACTACCACTTGGGTCATTCTTGTTCTTTTCTCCTAATTTAAGTGAATGGTTGGGTGAATAAGTTTGACTCTATTCTATACCATTTTCATTGATTCGTAGCCCTCTCCCACGAGAGAGAGACTGACAGGAGTGAGATAGGGTTGTAGGGGCATTTCATGTCGCGAAGCGAAACAGCCAGAGAGCTACTACAGTTATGAACCTTAGCGCCCCTTGAATAGAGAACCAAACGCACCAACGCCTAAAAGTGCCAAAACTGCCGAAGGTTCGGGGATTTTTCCCAGATCGCAGGCAGAACTTATCCCGGTAACGGCAGTTTGACACTCATCTGGTTTCCAACTAGTGGAAATATCATTAGGTGAAACGGCTACCTGGTTATTGAGCAAATCTGAACTGTAGAACACTCCATTATTGAATTTCTCCATAACTATTAAATCCCTTTGGCTCTTTTAGTCTTTGAGATACAGCACTTTGTGCTGTTATGGAGTACACTATTCCCTAGTACAAAGCACTATCAATGGGGTTGAAATTTTTGTAAGCGCAGAGCGTTGGTAACAACAGAAACGGAACTTAACGCCATCGCTCCCCCGGCAATAATGGGATTGAGTAACCAACCGAAGAAAGGATATAAAATACCGGCGGCAATGGGGATGGAGGCGGTGTTATAAATAAAGGCGAAAAATAGGTTTTGGCGGATATTGTTTAGGGTGGCATGGCTGAGTTGAATGGCGGTGATGATGCCTTGTAAGTCGCCAGAAATTAAGGTGATGTCGCTGGCAGCGATCGCCACATCGGTTCCTGTACCAATGGCTATGCCGACATCGGCTTGCGCTAAGGCAGGGGCATCATTGATACCATCGCCAACCATGGCGACTAATTTACCGTTTTGTTGCAATTGGCGCACTGTATCGGCTTTGCGATCGGGGCGCACTTGGGCGACAATCTGGGTAATACCAACTTGTGAGGCGATCGCCTCTGCTGTCTTCTGATTATCTCCTGTGAGCATCACTACGTCTAACCCCATGCGCTGTAGGCGTTTAACTACAGTTTCTGAAGAGGGTTTGAGGGCATCGGCGATCGCCAATATTGCTTCCACCTGTCCATCCACTGCCATCCAAATTACCGTTTTTCCGGTACTCTCCCACGGCTCCTGATACTCGCTCAATGGCACACCCTGAGACGTTTTCACCGCCAGATCGACCCCACACTCTTCCATCCATCGCCGAGTTCCCAGTTGGATGAGGCGATTGCTAATATAACCTTGCACGCCACAGCCAGGAACTGCCTGAAACTGCTCCGGATCGCTAAAACCCTTTTTAATACCCTGACGTTGGCAATAGTCCACTACAGCCTGTCCTAGGGGATGCTCAGAGGATTTTTCCAAGCTTGCTGCCAGGTGCAAAAGTTTCAATTCATTGCCGTGGGCAGTTCCCAGAACGGTGATATAGTCCGTAACCGTGGGTTTCCCTTCTGTCAGGGTTCCCGTTTTATCTAAAACAATGGTTTGCACCTGATGGGCAAGTTGCAAGCTTTCGGCTCCTTTGATCAGAATTCCCTGTTGTGCCCCTTTCCCGGTTCCCACCATCACCGAGGTTGGCGTGGCTAACCCCAAAGCGCAGGGACAGGCAATGACTAAAACACTGACGGTGGTTACCATGGCTAGGGTGAGGTTGCCTGTCAACAGTATCCAGGTGAGAAAGGTGAGGACGGCTATGGCTAAAACCGCAGGCACAAACCAGGATGTGACGCGATCGGCTAATTTCTGAATGGGCGCTTTAGAACTTTGGGCATCTTTCACCAACTGGATAATCTGCGCTAAAACGGTATCTTTGCCTACGCGGGTGGCTCCCATCTGAAAACTACCCATTTGATTGATCGTTGCGCCAATAACTTCATCACCGGGCTGTTTATCCACTGCGATACTTTCCCCAGTAACCATGGATTCATCAACCGTTGAGGAACCCTGAATGACTCTACCATCGACGGGAATTTTTTCGCCCGGACGGATGAAGAGGCGATCGCCCACTTGCACCTCGGTTAAGGGAATTTCCTGCTCTTCCCCATCCCGCATTACTCGTGCTGTTTTCGGTTGTAAACCTATCAGAGCGTGAATGGCTGATGAAGTTTTCGATCTGGCTTGATGCTCCAGCATTCTTCCCCATAAAATCAGGGTAATAATCACAACAGCAGCTTCATAATATACATCTGCACTCAAGCCTTGAACTTCAAAAAATCCAGGAAATAGCGTCGGAAACAAAGAATAGCAATAGGCTGAACCCGTCCCCAAAGCCACCAAACTATTCATATCCGCGCTCTTGTGTTGAAAGGCTTTCCAGGCTCCGACAAAAAACGAACGACCACACCAAACCATGACCGGAGTTGACACCATCCATTGCAACCAAGGATTATGGAGCCAATGGGGCCAACCCGGTATCGAAAGTCCAGTCATCATCGGGAAAGAACCCACCACTAACAGAACTGAAACCGCTCCCCCTAGCCACAGTTTTTGTTGTAACTGTTGTAGCTCTAGATCGGAGTGTGCTTCTCTCTCTTCCTCTGAAGGAAGATTGGCTTGATATCCTGCATCTGCAGCTACTTGTTGAATCCGATCTAAACTAACAGCACGAGGATTATATTGAACGGTTGCTTCCCTGAGGGCAAAATTAACAGAACAGTTCGTAACCCCTGATATGCCTTGAATCAGGTTTTCAACCCGTTGGGCACAACCGGCACATGACATGCCTTCTACTTGTAGCGTTTGCTGTTGCATAACCTTCACCCTCTAATCTATTGCCTAGAGTGTAAACACTCCACCCAACTGGAGAGTCAAGGGGTGGGTTGATGGAGTATAGTGTTGAATTCTCTCTCGCCATGTACCACAACCGATCGCCAAGCCTAAGCCGAAAGCTCCAGCGCGATGGGTGCGAGCTTTGTCTAATCTCCACAGGAGATCGAAGATTAACGGCAAGTGTTCGAGGGCAATACCAATACCAGTATCTTGGATAGAAACAGCGATCGCATCCTCTTTTTGCTTGAGGGAAACCGTGATGGTGCGGTCTGCAGGGGTATAGTTTAAGGCGTTTTCGAGAAGATTGGCAAATAAGCGTTGTATTGACACTCCCCAGTCTAAAGGCACTTACTCTGAGCATCAAACAATCTGACTGAAGTCTGTTGCGATCGCCCATGATTTGATAGGCTAAATAAACAATCAACCCTTGCAAACCTCAATCATATCAATTTAGGATCGTCAATGCTCAGTGTTTTGATCTGGGGCCCGGTTTTAGGTGCAGCAGCGATCGCCTTCTGGCCCGCTGAAATCAAACCTGAAACCATACGCAAACTGGCCATTGCCCTCGGCCTTTTCCTATTGGGTTGGACAGTGGCGATCGCTCTCCAATTTAATCCCCATCAGTCCCAACTGCAATTGACAGAATTCGTACCTTGGTTAGAAGCCCTAGGCCTAACCTACCATCTGGGCATTGATGGCCTATCCTTTCCCCTCATCTTACTCCACAGCTTATTAACATTCGTCTCCATTGCAAGCAGCGATCGTCAAATCCAACGGCCTAGGCTCTATTATGCCCTGCTATTGCTGCTTAACTCCTGCGTTTCTGGAGCCTTCTGTTCCCAAGATTATCTCCTGTTCTTCCTCTTCTATGAACTCGAACTGATTCCCCTCTATCTCCTGATCGCCATCTGGGGTGGAAAGCGCCGAGGATATGCCGCAACTAAATTTTTAATGTATACCGCCGTTTCCGGTATTGCCCTCTTGGCTTCATTCCTGGGCATCACCTGGTTAAGCGGAGCCAGTACGTTTAGCTATGACCCGGCGATCGCTCAAACCCTACCTTTGGGAACCCAACTGATCCTCCTTGGGGGTCTCCTGCTCGCTTTTGGCATTAAAATTCCCCTGGTTCCCTTCCACACCTGGCTTCCCGATGCTCACGTCGAAGCCTCTGCTCCCATCTCCGTTCTCCTCGCTGGCGTATTGCTGAAACTGGGAACCTACGGACTGCTCAAGTTCGGCCTCCTCCTGCTTCCTGATGCTTGGAGTCTCCTCGCTCCTGGCCTAGCAGTTTGGGCTGCTGTTAGCGCCATTTATGGAGCCTTGAGTGCGATCGCCCAGACCGATATGAAAAAAATGGTCGCTTTCAGCTCCGTCGCCCATATGGGCTATATATTGCTCGCTGGTGCAACGGCAACCTCCCTCAGTTTCCTAGCGGCGATCGTGCAAATGGTTAGCCATGGTTTGATTTCTGCTGTTCTCTTTCTAGTCGTGGGAGTCGTCTACAAAAAAACCGGAACCCGCGATCTCAATATCTTAAAAGGACTCCTGAACCCAGAGCGCGGACTACCCCTCATTGGCAGCTTAATGATTATGGGAGTGATGGCCAGCGCCGGAATTCCCGGTATGATTGGGTTTGTCTCCGAATTTCTCGTCTTTTGGAGTAGTTTTCCCACCTTCCCCATACCCACCCTCACCTGTATGGTGGGAACCGGCTTAACTGCTGTTTATTACCTCCTCTTAGTGAATCGTACTTTCTTTGGCCGCCTTTCCGAAGTCGTGCAAAACCTACCCCCAGTGCAGTGGTCAGATCGCATTCCGGCGATCGCCCTAACCCTCTTGATCGTCTTCTTCGGTCTCTTTCCCAGTACCCTCGTCCAGTGGAGCGAAGCCACCAGTACGGCCATGTTTCCGAGTAACACCATTTTGAGTGGGCAAGACACGGGGGCACGGAGACACGGGGACACGGAGAATTCTGCATTATTCCCCTATTACCCATTACCTATTACCTATTACCCATTACCCCATGATCGCCCTTTCCCCCTCTAAACATCCCCTTGCCTCCTACATTGAACGTCTAGAAGCCGGTGGTGAATTGCTACCCCACTCTCAAGAAAATCTTCTGGAAGTAGTGGGTATTCTCAAAAGCTATGGAGTCGTTCTGGATGCCTATTCCAAAAACCTGATTTATATGGCTCAGGAACAGTTTTTAGTCCTCTTCCCCTTCTTTAAGTACTTTAATGGGGAAATAACTCTGCAAAAACTGCTCAAACATTGGTGGCACGATCGCATTAATTATGAATATGCCGAATATGTCATGCGCGTGATGCTCTGGCATGGCGGTGGAGAAATGGATACCTATCTCGATAGCCCCACCTTTGCCCAATATGCAGAACAGGCGATCGCGGCTAAAATTAAATACAACCCAGGGGTGCAACTACTCCATAAACTCTTTCCCGACTTTCTCCCCGAACAAGTACGGCAAATGGTCTATACCAGTGCCCTAGGTCAGTTTTGGCGCGTCATGAGTGATATGTTTATCGACCTCTCAGACCGCTACGATTGCCAAGAGATCCAATCTATTCCCCAAGTCGTCGAGCATGTTCTCGCGGGTTTAGTCGCTGCCGCCAATACCCCCATCACCTACACAGTAACCATTAGCGGTAAACCCTACGACCTCATTCCCCCTTCCCAAAACTTCAAATTCTTAATGGAAACTGCCGTTCCCTACGTCGATACCATCTTCTTTCGCGGCACGCCCTTCCTCGGAACTGTTTCTTACAACGCCCAAGCTAGACAAATTCCAGGAAAACAAGCGGAATTTAACTATGGAGCACTTTACGCTGACCCCCTCCCCACCGGAGGTGCAGGCATTCCCCCTACTTTACTAATGCACGATATGCGTCATTTTCTCCCCGATTATTTACACGACTTTTATCAACGCAGTCGTCGCGGCGAAGATGACCTGTTAGTGAAAATTTGTGTTAGTTTCCAGAAGTCCATGTACTGCGTTACCACAGCAGCCATTAAGGGATTAACTCCCTATCCCCTCGACACCCCCGATCCAGAGCAAAAACAGGCCAACCGAGCTTATTTTGAATCCTGGATGGATCGCTTTTTTACCTCTCGCCTGCTAGAGGTCAATCAAGGCTAGGAAATCGGCGTAGTGCCCTGACGCTGTGTTCACAGCACTACGAGATTGGAGATCGCTATTCAGGTCAGTCAATTGCATAGGTGTTATAAAAGCTTAGCCTGGGCAATTGAATGCCTGAACAGGCTGCCGGATCTAAGCTTGCCCAATTAATCATGATGTAATTTTTTTTATTTGATTGTTCTTTACTAAGACTATCTCTAATATACAAAACCTCATTAGCATATTCCGTCATTTGGTAATAAAAAAATCCCAAGGCAATGTTTTTAGAAATCAGTACAATCACTGCTAGAGTTTTCCAGAATGCAAAAAGATTTAAGAAGAAAAGACATGCAACAATGAATCCAAGTGGTGCGTAATTGACTGTATCAGTATCAACACTATGGTATCTATCACCATTATGCTCATGATTTTTTATAAATCGATAAAGTCCTTTGGCAAGTCGCTGGTAACAAATGAAATTCCAGAAAAAAGTATTAAAAACGGGGATAAATAGAAATCCAACTGCTTTAACTGGACTGGTACCTTTGACATAGCGACTTGGCAGCACTTGCCAAAGCCTGTAGTGAAGTATTGCTGTTAAGATAAGAGAAACTAGAGTAGCAAGGTTTAATAGTAGTTGAAAAAAGAAAAGCATTTGTGTAACAGAGGTATTTATAGTGGCTGCATTACTTTTTTACTTTTCCCAGAGTGATAGAAGAAGGCTATACCATTTCTTTATGAAGCTGCACTTCATAAAAGAAAATGAAGATATAATGGGTATGGTATGACTCTGACTGTTATTTAAATTGACTATAAGCCCCTGATCGCCACTACGGGAGCAGCAAGTACCAACAGGAGCGATCTCGCCATGGAATAAGTGGAGAAAGCCAAGTGATTCGCCTACGGGAGGCAAGCGCGATCGCAGTGACAAGTGTTTATTTCCCCCCTTGTGAACATGGGATGAAATAGTGAAAAAAAAGATGCTACGCCGTCGAACGTTTCAGCTCAAGAGGGAAATACTTTACTGCTGCCAAAATGGGGCGAACTGCAAAGCTAGGAATTTGGGTGTCCTGTGCCAACCTCTCCAACTGGCGATCGCCAGGTAGCATCCTCTTCGGAAGGGTTTCTTTCGCTCTTTCTGATCCTGATGATAGCGCAAGAATATCGATAGGGGTAATGCACTATTGATAATAAATATGATAGATTTATATCTATGAATAAAAATTTCTAATTGAGGAACAGGTTTTGAGGCAAGCTACTCTGCATCAATTAAAAGTGTTTGAAGCCGCAGCCCGTCACGGCAGCTTTACGCGGGCAGCAGAAGAGTTATATTTAACCCAGCCTACCATTTCCATGCAAGTAAAGCAATTAACGAAGGCTGTAGGAATGCCTTTATTTGAACAAATTGGTAAACGATTATATCTGACAGAGGCAGGTCAGGAACTTTTCGCGGCTTGTTGTGATGTTTTTGACCGCATATCCCAGTTGGAAATGACCATTTCTGACTTAAAGGGATTGAAACAAGGACAGCTTAAACTCAGTGTAATCACCACTGCCAAATATTTTGTTCCTCGCTTACTGGGGCCCTTTTGTCAACGCTATCCGGGTGTAGATTTTGCTCTTCAGGTGTTTAACCATGAAGGATTACTAGCCCGCATGTCCGAAAATCTCGACGATCTCTATATTCTCTCCCAAGTGCCGGAAAATTTAGATGTGGCAGCTCACCAGTTTCTGGAAAATCCCTTAGTTGTTTTAGCCCAGCGAGAACATCCCCTAGTAGGACAACAAAAGATTCCCATTGAGCGCTTATCTGGGGAACAGTTTATTATGCGGGAAGAGGGATCGGGAACTCGTCGTGCCGTTGAGAAACTGTTTAATGAGGAGAATATTAGCGTTAAAGTGAAACTGGAATTAGGCTCGAATGAAGCCATTAAACAGGCGATCGTGGGCGGTTTAGGTCTGTCGGTGCTATCCTTGCATACCTTAGCCCTAGAAGGCGCTACTGGAAAGCTGGCAATCCTTGATGTGGAGCATTTCCCCATTGAACGCAATTGGTTTGTCGTCTATCCCAATGGTAAACAGTTATCCGTGGTTGCAACAGCTTTCTTAGAATATCTGTTGGATGAAGGCAAAAAAGTGGCTGAAGAGACAGCGATGGAAAAGCTTCACTAAGGTCTGTTTTGGATTAGGGAAACATTAACCGGGTGATAGCCAGTTGTAATCGTTGGGAAGATGACAAAGGCGATCGCCTCACTTAACCTATCCCAAATTACTCTATGATTAACATCGATACTCTAGTATTGTTCTTTCTTTGCGTAGTTTCTCTCGGTTAGACGAAGCCCAGCACAAAGCGATCGATATTCATGCTAGCATGGGCATGACTCGAGAGACTTGGGCTAAAATATTAAATTTTTTTTTACAACCAAACCCATAGGAAAAGGAACGATGCTAGGGATGGCGATCGCTCACCAAATTGTGCTGGCAACCCATGGAGGAACTTTGAAAGTTGAGTCAGAACTTGGCAAAGGAACACAGTTCTGCATAGGCTTGCCTGTCAACAATTACCTGGGTGGACATGAGTTAAGTTTTGATAATGACTAGCACCGGGCGCTATATAATGCACTAAAAGCAATGCAAAATGCGATCGCTCATGCCTGAATCTTCTGTTTCCCCCGCTTCCTTAACTTTTGCTGTCAGCTTAGATGCGGCTCCTTCAGAGGAGACTCCGGATCAACCCGTTGATGCTGTGGCTTCAGAACTGCCTGCACCCCTCCCCGAAACTCCACAGCAAGAGGATCGATCTCTAGAGGGGGTTGCTGAGGGAAGCCAAGGTGCAGAATTTGACCCAGAGTCCCCCCCGGAACAGCGATCGCTCAAAGATATTCCGGTAAAGTTGAAATCCCAAGATACTCATTTTCAGTTGGTTTTACCCCCAGAGGGGGAATTAAGCTGTACTTGGACGGAGTTGTTTCAACAAATTCAGGTGTTGCTCAAAGGCAGCGATCGCCTGCGAGAATCGAATGTACCGGTTCATTTAATCGCCGAAGACCGTTTATTGGATATGCGCCAACTCCAGGCGATCGCCGATATTCTGAAACAATCTCAACTTCAATTAGAACAGGTGGAAACCCAACGCCGCCAAACTGCCGTAGCAGCCGCCACCTGTGGCTATTCGGTGCAACAAGTTACCCGCACCGATCCCCTCAAGTCGGCTCCCTCCCAACCCCTACAACTGCAAGAAGAACCCCTCTATTTACAGACGACGTTGCGATCGGGTGTGGAAATTCGCCATAAGGGAACTGTAATTATCCAAGGAGATGTTAATCCCGGAGCCTCCATTGTTGCCGATGGCGATATCCTGATTTGGGGAAGATTGCGAGGAGTTGCCCATGCGGGGGCGATCGGGAACCCAGAATGTGTGATTATGGCTTTAGATATGGAGCCAACTCAAGTTCGTATTGCCGGTCAAGTTGCCAGAGCGCCCCAACATTCCTTGCCTAAACCCTATCCAGAGGTTGCCTACGCCACCCCCGAAGGTATTCGTATTGCTGGAGCTATGGATTTTCAGAAAGTCCGTCAAGCTCTAGCCGATGAACAACCAGAAGTTTAATTAACTCTGTTCTCAGGTTGTTTGTAAGTGAGGCCTATTACCGGAGTTGTTATCCCAATCTAGAGCATATTGGCTTTGATATTTGGGTTGGATCGCATGTTTAGGATGTCTGCCGCGATCGCCATCATTGAAGTATGAGTCTCATTCGGATAAGCTTTGGGGATAGCGTTTCATTGACCAATACTGGCGATCGGCAAACATTCCTTGGTGAACTACTTCAAACCCATGCCGCTGATAGAACCGCACGGCTCCGGGAGTAGTTGTTTCTAAATAACAAGGCATCTTGGTGCGATCTAATTCTTCCAAGACTGGCTGAAGCAGCATTCCTCCAATTCCTTGTCCCTGGCATTTTGGCGAAACGCCTAGCATCCCTAAATACCAATGAGGTTCTGGAGAAAGCTGGTCGTGCATTTGAATCTCCATGTTTAAGAATGCCAAAAATTCCTGTATCCGACTCCAACGCATATACAATGGACTGATCATGAGTCCTGATGTTAGCACTTGCCAGAGCTGTGGCAGCGAAATGTGAAATGCTTCTGGAGGTAACCAAATGGCTACTCCTTTAGGATCGTCAGCAGTGGTATAAATGTGACCGTATAGCTGCGCGAAGTTGAGAAAGGATCGGCTAAAGTGCTGAAGCGCCCTTTTCTTGGCTGCGGTTTCTTCCGGCAAAAAGTAACCGATCATAGGATCTTGGCTGAATGCGGCTGCAAGATATTCTGATGCCATTGTAAAATCGGATGGTTTCAGAGGAACAATATTCGCATTCGCGATCGCTTTTGCCGGATTTTGAGTTGCGTCTTGCATTTGATGACCTTGCATGAAAAATCTCCTTAAAATTGGATTGAAACGATATGGAACTTCCCAGAATCAGCGAGTTGATTGACTTTTAGAAGTTGTCAATACTGACTTAATCGGTCGATGGAACAGAGCGCGTCATCGTTAATAAGGTTTCCACAACGCGATCGCGCATTTCTGCATTGGGTACAAGCATTTGAAAGACTTCTGAAAACCATAGTCCATCAATGGCTAACTGAATAATCCTCGCCTGTACTGGATCGAGTCCGTCGGCTTCAAGATGTTGATTAAATCGCTGTTCATAGGCAGCAAAATATTGCAATAGTTCAGGTGGTATTTCGACAAGGATGGATGATAAACGGGCGAACAATGCGAGGGATTCTTGACTTATTCGTTCCGTAGAACGGACATAAGCTCTGAGCCACTGTCCCGGCGTTCCCGGTGCATCATCTTGTTCAAACTCATGCTGTAGAGCGGCTTCAAAATTTTGTAGCAGTTGCTCGCCCAAATTAATAATCAATGCATTCTTATTCGGAAAGTGATAGAGCAATCCTCCTTTGCTAACTTCTGCTTGCCGAGCAACTGCATCCAGGGTTAATGCTTCCACACCCTTATTCAGGATGACTTGACTAGCAGCTTGCAAAATCTTTTCACGAGTTGCTGATCGCGCTTTTGACTTTTGATCGGCTGCCATAGCAATAGCCTCAAAACCGGGTGTGGACAATAAATGTAATTCACCTCAAGGGGTGACAAGGTAGTTCAAAGGTCGCTATAGCGACCTTTTTCGGTAGTATTTTGCTGAAAACCTCAACTCAATGGTCGCGATCGCATAACTATAGCATCAGGTTAGAGGGTTACTTGCCCAAAAA